>CAXTSF010000008.1:5700-7714 GCA_964246865.1 uncultured Terriglobus sp. | reverse complement strand
TTCCTGTTCGCCCCACGAAACTACTGGTCGTTGCCCTGAATGAGAGTAGAGGGTACAGCGGAAAGATAGCCGTACAAACCACCCTGTTCATTATTAGTACCCGCTGAGAAGTAGATCTGAGCCGCAGGTGAAGCTGCTGGGTCCAAGTTGTTTGGAGCGACATTACCGGGACTTAGTGCCCAGAGACCCGGGATCACGATCGGCTTGCCGGCGGCATCCTGCAGCAGCCCGTCAAATCGGCCTGTGGTCAAGTCATACGCCGCGATGACGCCGGCTGACTCAGAAGTTCCAGCTCCTCCGAACTGACCAATGAGCAGGTCATGGCTGAAGCGGCCGAAGTCCGTGGGTGCCAGAGCTACACCCCAAGGCGCATTTAACCAGACACCGTGCTCCAGACGGCGTAGTAACTTGCCGTTTGTGGAGAAGATGTCGACATACCCGAGACCGGGGCCGGCTATCTCTGCCGGGGAATTTGGGTTGGTCAATGCGTACGTAACGACAAGATCCGTTCCAATGGCTTGCACGTTGAAAGGTGCGTAATTCTGGGGAAGGCGGTCGTCAGTGAACGGCTGCTTTTGTCCACCGCGGAAATCGTCATCAGCATCCTCTCCATGATGTCTTTCCTCTCGTTGTACCAGTTGCATGGGCCTTACGGCGCGGAAGCCATTATCAAAGATGTCGATCCGCCCTTTCGCGAAATTTGCGGCATACAGAAACGTCTCGCCACTAACTTGCGCCGCTGTCAGTCCTGTGTAGGCCGAACCCGCAGAATGAGCCACCGTGACAGCGTTGGTCGAAGGAGCGGCGGCACCAGGACTGATGGCAAAACCCGGATTCCAGGCGGCAATTCCGCCGTCAAGAGTGGAGAAGATAAACACCGCCTGCTTGCCGGGCGCGAGTAGAAAATCCGTGGGACTACCGTTGAAAATAACACCGGCGGGAAGGCCATGCGGAATCGCCGAGTTCTTGGGATCTGCTTTCGGAATAGTGACGACCAGCCCCTGCTTTGCACCCGCGCCATTGTAGAGGGTGCTCAAGCCGGTGCCTGCATCAGCAACCCACCATGCGCCACCTGAAGAGCGAGCAAGGCCCCAAGGATTAACCAGAGCTGAGTCCGTCTTAGCCGCTACGCCGGAGGTGTCAGCGACAAGATTAGTTTGTTTATACTGCTGGCCAAGTGCGGCGCTACTAAGCAGCAATGCAAGAGAGAGGCTTCCAGCTATGCCTTTCGAACGATTCATAATAGTTCTCCATAAAAGTTCCCACTCGGAAACATGATTCCCGGGCAATCCGAGAGCTCATGTGCGCATGGCGAGGAAGTAGCGATGCAACTCTTGTTCGGCGATGGTGCGAGACCCTGACCGGCTCTGGCCTGCGGTGTCTCTTAATCCTCAGAGAAGCGACGCACTTGTAAGATCAAACATGCTCGCCGTGAACCGATTGGGGGTGACGGCACTACGGGACGGGGTTGAGACTGATGCAAGGACACTAAGCACAAGCTCTGACGACGCCGTTTCATTGGGGATCCTCGTAGAACTTAATGTTCCAGCCCTAGTCGCTGTTAGACTCTGGCACACAACAGCGAGTGTAGTTGGGACCGTGATGTCGCTGGAAAGCACCGTTAAACCACAGACGGTTGCCCAGGAGTAAGGTGTGCCTCTAGGTGCAGCGTGATACATTCACGGTCCCGTCGCTGGCTACCATCTCTTGGCTGTAGCATCGTGATCTTATACATAACGGTCTGTCATGGTAGATATTCCCGCACTGCAAGTAGGATGGTGCGGGAACGATATCCTGTGGTCGCCACTGCTTATGCTGGAGCAGCCACCCCTAATGCTCAATGTCGATTGTTGTACGCACGCTGCTGGGTAGAACCTGCTTTTGCCATAGCCTAGGTGCCCGATTTGTTGTTTAGGCACTCAACAGAGACCCGCCCGTTTTCGGGCGGAGTCTCTGTTGAGTGGTAGACGATGCGGTACCAACGCGAATCAGTGGCCTTTGCCGTGAACCGGTG
>CAXTSF010000008.1:0-5690 GCA_964246865.1 uncultured Terriglobus sp. | reverse complement strand
CGCTACGGGCGGTGCCGGAGGAGCAGCTACAGCTCCGAAGGTAGCCACAGTGGTCAGCGCGTCTGTGACATTGACCGTGCAGGTCGGTTGTGTTCCGGTACAGGCTCCGGTCCAGCCGAGAAAGTTGTTATTCCGCAGACCCAGTGCGGTCAGTATGACCTGGGTCTTAGCCGGATACGTGGCAGTGCAGCTTCTGGGGCAGTTAATCAAACCTTCCAGACTGGTAACTGTGCCTTTACCGACAAGGGACACGGTCATGGAAGGATTGAAGATGTTGGCTCCGGCATTCTGAGCGCCGATGATCTGGCCGAGTTCTCCAGGCTGCGGCACAGTGCAGCTACCATCTCCGCCACAATGCACAGCATGGGTCGCTGGATCATAGGCTCCGGTGTAGGCGTAGTGCTCGTAGCGGCGAACGACGGCTCGTGTGCCGCCCGTCGGGGAGCCGCGATGAGTGAGGCCACGTCTGCCGCTGGATGCACCAGCCTGCATGAGCTGCCACTCGGTCTCAGCGGGCAGAGGAGCCTCAGGCACCGCCGGGTTTCCGCCTAGCAAATCATCCAGAGCGACACTGTGGTCGAGTTCGAGCTTGTACACCTTAACCCATTGTGCATCGCCGAATTGCGGAGGAGTTTGGAACTGATTGGCGGGCAGAGGCTGGGGCAAAGCGATGTTGAACTCTACAATGGGTGCCGCACCTGCAACTGCAGCCGGGAAGACGTTGACAACTGGCTGCGGAATCGGGACGGGGACAGGGAGGTTGAACGATCCCGGCGTAGGGACTGTACTTCCTGTGAAGTAGGTGAGCTGGCCCGAGTGCACCGTATCCGGTACCAGCCAGCGATAGGTCGTCAGGCTGGGGTTGGCCGTGGTTACTACACCAAAGTGCTCGCATCCCGCAGCGGGGTAGCGGAGTCCTAGCCCGCCCCACCAGCAGCTTTCTCCCGTAGCCACACTTCCATTTGGGAGGGGCGTCGATTGTGTGAACTGCTGGGCGATCGGATCGTAGGGGCTCTCCCAGCGGACCTTCACGCCACCCACAAAGGGAATAATCTTTCCCCCGCAGTAACGGATATAACAAGTGGCACCGGCCCCAAATGCCTGCCCGACTTGCGTCGCGTCGATACCGTCCATCTCAATCTCAAAGCCGTAAACTGGCGCCCCTGTGTTGTTGAACGCGTCAAAGTTTGAGGGAGATCCAAGAACGGCTGCGGCTTGCGGGTGAGCCATCGCTGGCATGGCCAGAGCCGTTACCGCCATCAGTCCACTCTTGAGTTTGATTTTCCAATCACTTCGCTGTCCCATCTGCTTCTCCTCTTTCTCTGCTTGCAAACTCAGGGTGTGCTACCGAGCTGTCCGACAATTCCTTAGCCAGCCATTTCTTATAGCTCCTACCTTAGCGACTCGCCTGCGCGGAATTGTCATCAAATTGTCAGCTTACTGTCTCACTTCACTCGCCGGGAACTGATGATGGAAGACACGAGCAGACCGTGCCGCTTTGCGTCTATTCGTCAAATGCCTTAGCCATGGCTGTAGCGCTTTGAGCAAGGGAACCCAGACGCCTATCAGAGCGAAAAAGCCGAAAGTGATCAGCAAAGACATAAAGTTTTCAGACATTAGGGGCTCCTGTTCGTTATAGTTCGAAGAAGATAGGGTTTATGCGATTGCCTGTCTGGATCTTCAATCATCTACTCGCATGCTTGTCTTGAAGAACGTCCTCGGGACGAAAGAACCCTAGAGAGAGTGCAAAGGTGGCAAGACCGCGTATTCCCTCTCGGAGACATCGCTGTAAGATCCATAAGGTTCGGACTAGGACCGGCTCGGAACGCAGAGACGTGGACATTCTTGTGTTGTTATTAACCAGTATGTCGTTCTCGAATGAGCTGTAGCTCCAAAGTGGTTTGAAGTCACTGGATCGAGAGATCGTCGTCATTCGCACTGAGCAATCCGTCATCGGTCAAATAACGTTGAGAAGGCAGATTTATTCCAACATCTGTGATTCGCTCGCAGAGCAGGGCAGCGAACCTAGAAAGGCCTTTGCAAAAGCTTACGGAGGTCAGTTCACTAAGGCCCACATACCTGGAGGTCTTTGCGGATATGCGGCGCGGGAGAAAGGGGTCGCTGACCCAACTACCTTGGTGTTGATCAACGAGGCTGACCGGCTTGGAGCAGGTCCGGGCCATCTTCAACGAAGGCAACTGTGGTCTGGTACTGATCGGCATGCCTGGTATCCAGAAGCGCATAATACGCTTCCTGCAGTTCTACACACGCCTTGGATTCGTCCACGAGTTCCGCCCGTTAGGCGCGCCGGAGATGCAGGTGTCGCTTGAAAGCCACTGGACGCCGCATGGTGTGCATCTGACTGCCGGACCTCTCACGCCCGAGGCGAAAGCTGTCATTAGTCGCATGACGGCCGGCAACTTCCGTCTGTTGAACCGGTTGCTGTCGCAAAATCGAGCGCTCTCTCGTGGTCAATGGCCTTGAAGAGATTACTGCAGAGGCTGTCCTTGCCGCACGGGACAGCCTCGTTGTCGGCCAAGCCTGACTTCAGAGGCCCAGGTTGCCGTTCACTGCGACCGCGATCTCCTGCTCGGAACCGAGACAGCGTTCCGTCGTCTGTATCGACGAATGACCAAGCAGAAACTTGATCTGTTCCAGATCGCCACCCGACTTCCTGCAGAGCTTCGCGCAGGTACGACGCAGGTCGTGAGCACCGAGGCGCTCGATGCCAATCTGCTCGGCAGACTGTAGCACCACCGACGACACCGCCCAATTGCTCAGGCTGATGCGGGCTACCTGCCGCCTTTCGACACCGAACGAGATAGCTTGCCCTCGACAAGTTCAGCCGCGGTGAGCCAGGCATTAATGACGTCCTTAACCCAAAGCGGGACCGCTATGGTGCGGATGCGATTGCCCTTGCCGCAGAGGTCCGCAATCACCCATCGGCCCTCTCGTTCTTGAGGGTCGGAGATCTCCAGTGCTGCAAGCTCTTCGCGGCGAAGTGCATAGCCCACCAGGAGGGCTAAATCGCGTAGTCCCGCTTCCCTTTCAGTGTCAACCGGTCCGGTGTCGTGAGCAATCCCTTCGCTTGTTCACGCGTGAGCCAGTTTCTCAGCCGGTCGCCGCGTTGCCGGTCATTCGAAATTGTCGGACAGGTTTGCGGCGTCTTCCGCTCCGATCAGCCCATTTCGTCGCGCTTCACCTACTAGCCTCCGCACGGCCGAGAGCTTCATTAATAGTTGATGGGGCCAGCTCTCCCATCCTGGCCTTCCATTCCTGCAGGAGAGCCCGGGTCAAGGGCCGGTCTGCAGCAAAGGCAACACCTCGTCCAGGGTCAGCGCGTAGCTTCGTCGCGTGTTCGGAGAAGTCACCGAGTCCAGCACTATCTGCCTAACAACAATTTGGGCCTTGGTCAGCTCGCCGCCCCCGCCGCCAGTGCTCCCCCTCCATTCAGGCTTAGCTAAAAGCAGATGGCTCATGACACCTCAGCTCAGGTATACGCCACTTAGCGTGAGAAGACCGCGCCACGCATTGTGAAAAACACCCGTAACCGCAACGGCCGTTCGGCGATGGTGCGAGACCCTGCCCATCCTCGGGTGAGGGTCTCTTGTGATCATCAGGAGGTTTGGTGCGGTTCTAAGATCAGACATCTATGCCGTAAACCGGTGTGGTTGGCGAAGCTACGGACGGGGCTGAGGCTGCTGCAGAACATGCAGCATAACCCCTAACAATGCCCTTACTTGCCGAAGTTGGGATCCTCGTAGAATTTAATGCTCCAGCCCGAGTCACTATTAGAGCCTGGCACACAACAGCGAGTGTAGTCAGGACCGTGGTACCACTGGAAGGCGCCATTGAACCACATGCGGTTATCCCAGGAATAGGGTGTGCCCTTGGGCACGGCGTGGTACATCAGCGGCTCTGTCGCGGGTGGTACAGGGCTGAAACCGACGTCGGCGTTCAGCAACACGAAACTATGACTGCCGGGGCCATTGACGTACAGAGTTGGATCGTAGGCTGGTGCCATGTTTGCGCGATTCGAACCGAACTGGCATCCATTCGATTTGTGCCAATCCCAGACGTTTGTCGGATCGCCGCCGGCAGTCAAGCGCAAGTCGCCCATACAGTACTGGTCAGTCCAGGAGCCATTCGCTGAGTAGACGATGTGCAGGCGGCCATCCGGGTCGACGATGGCAGCTGGGGCCTCATTGATCCAATTGTTCGGCGGCCCGCCTGTCACCCGCTCCCATGCCTCGTGCGGCTGCGAGATCCTATAACGGGGTCCAATCACTTGTGTGGGACCGTTCATCTTAGCAAGGTAGAGATTCTGCTCATTCGGATCGCCATCTTCCACACCCGACCAAACAAAATATCGCTGGCCGCCGAACACGAAGGAGTTGCCGTCAACTGACCATTTGTTATCCGGCAGTACGAGCAGAGACTCGTATGTGTATCCGCTTGTAGCTGATAAGGATGTAATCGACCACATTTGGTGAATCCCGCTCAGGTCTGCCGAGAAGTAGATGTAGTATTGCCCATCAATGAGCTGTATCTCAGGTGCCCAAACGGCGGTTTCGCCCAGATGAGCTGACCAGATTTGCACTCGGGGCGCGCTGCCCAGGCCACTCGGAGATGAGGCTTGGCGCGCATAGATACTCTTGCCATCCGATTCTACTGAGGTGAATGTGCTGGCCCCCACACGGATGACGCTGGGGTCAGCGTTGTGGATGCCAGTCGCACCGGGAGGGGGTGCTCCGGACCCGCCACCGCCCGGAGGCGGTCCTGCTGGGGGTTGATGAGGGGCGAAGCTCGGATCTTCAAAGAACATCAAGCTGTAACCGGTCTCAGTGTTATCGCCCGGCACGCAGCAGCGGTTGTAATTGATGTTGTTGTACCAGGTGTACGCACCCACATAGCGGACACGGTTAGCCCAGCTATAGTTCACCCCTTTGGGCACGGCGTGATGCATAAATTGTGCGGTAGCAGGATAGGCAGCGTTTGGACTTTTGCTAATATCGCCGTCGGGCAACACAAAGGTGTGGTGGCCTGGGCCGTTTGCATATAGGGTTGGGTACCAGCCATTCGGTTCCATCGTGTTGCCATGCGAGCCGAACTCACAACCATTGGACTTATGCCAGTCCCACACATTCGCGAGATCGCCATTCGCTTTCAGGCGCAAGTCGCCCAAGCAGTATTGGTCACTTCCGGAGAAGTTAGCCGAGTACACGATGTGAAGCTGGTTATTTGGATCCTTGATGGCCTCGATGCCTTCGTTGATCAGCAGACCCGTCCCGCTTGCCTGCTCCCACGGCTCACGAGGCTGGGAGATTTGGTAGCGCGGCCCGGTAATGGTGACAGGGTCGATCATCTTGGCAATATAGATATCCTGCTCGCCATCTTTGTCGCCCGGCCAGCCCGACCACGCGAACCAACGCTGGCCGTTGTAAAGAAAGGTCGTCCCATCGATGGCCCATTTGTCGTCAGGCAAAAACAGCTTCTGCGGAGCAGAATATCCCCCGTGTGCAAGAGGAGAACTGACGACATACATGCGGTGTGCCGCACCCCGGCCCATCGTGAAGTAGACGTAAAACTTGTTATTGATATACATAATCTCGGGCGCCCAAAGCTCACCCTGGCGGTCGTCAGTAAATATCGGCGACGGTGTGGCTTGTGCCAAGCCTGCTAAACTGGAT
>CAXTSF010000007.1:21882-36406 GCA_964246865.1 uncultured Terriglobus sp. | reverse complement strand
AGCCTAGCGCACCGCAGGCCCAAACGTGAGAACGGGAGATGAAAGCTGCATGGGTCCCGCTGTGCGGATGAGCCAACTTTCCTCCCTCCGATGCACTCCGATGAAGTCTATGAGCATTGCCGATTGGCTGTTAGCCGACCTTCGTGTGCCGAAGGCAATAGGGTCCGAGCAGGAGCCGGAAACCCAGAGTCCCTGGTGGAAGGTGATGTGCCTCACCGGTGTGGATTACTTCTCCACCCTCGGTTATCAGCCCGGTATCGCGTTCCTCGCCGCAGGTGTTCTCTCTCCGCTCGCAACGCTGGTGCTTGTTCTGGTAACGCTGTTCGCGGCACTGCCTGTGTACCGGCGCGTGTGCCAGGCAAGCCCATATGGCCAGGGATCCATCC
Source organism: uncultured Terriglobus sp. (assembly GCA_964246865.1). GTDB lineage: Bacteria > Acidobacteriota > Terriglobia > Terriglobales > Acidobacteriaceae > Terriglobus. Next base: position 36,020 of record CAXTSF010000007.1, on the reverse strand, counting down.
TGATGCTGCAGAAGCTGTTCCCGGCATGGGGCGGCAAGATCTTTGTCCTGGTCTTGCTTGGGTTTGCAACGACGGACTTCGTCATTACCATGACCCTGTCCGCAGCGGATGGTGCTGCTCACCTCATCCACAATCCGCTGGTGCCACCCGCCTTACGGCATCAGGTGATCGTGACTCTGCTGATCCTCGCGATCCTGAGTGCCATCTTTCTCAAGGGCTTCAAGGAGGCGATCGGCATCGCCTTTGGCCTAGTAACAACCTACCTTCTTCTCAACGCCATCGTCACGGTAGCCGCCGTGCTGGCGGTCATTCATCATCCGATGGTGCTCACGGCCTGGCGCCACGCCCTTACCTTGCGCGGTCAAAGCCCTCTGGTCATGCTGGGTGTTTCGCTGCTGCTCTTTCCCAAGCTCGCGCTTGGACTCTCCGGGTTCGAGACCGGCGTAGCGGTCATGCCCCTGATCGCCGCCGCAAATACGGAGGAGCGCATCCGCAACGCGCGCAAGCTGCTGATCACCGCGGCCGTGATCATGAGCGTCTTCCTCATGGCAACCAGCGTTGTGACAACCGTCCTCATTCCACCGACGGCTTTTCAGGAGGGCGGCGACGCCAACGGCCGCGCCATGGCCTGGCTGGCACACCACCTGCTTGGCAACGCCCTTGGCACCGCTTACGACATCAGCACCATTCTGATCCTTGGCTTTGCGGGCGCATCAGCGATGGCCGGGCTCTTGAACCTGATCCCCCGTTACCTGCCCACCTTTGGCATGGCACCGGACTGGGCACGTGCCTCGCGGCCCCTGGTGCTTGTCTTCATGGGTGTCGCGACAGCGGTCACGCTGCTTTTCCGGGCGGATGTGGATGCCCAGGGCGGCGCTTACGCCACCGGTGTCCTCGTGCTCATCACCTCTGCCTCTGTGGCCGTCATGCTGGCGGTGAAGACGCGCGCGTTGCGCGCTGCCTTCATCCTGACGACGGCCGTTTTTGCCTACACCACCGTGCTGAACATCTACGAGCGTCCGGAAGGCCTGAAGATCTCATCGATCTTCATCGGCTGCATCCTCCTTACCTCCCTGCTGTCGCGGGCAGTCCGCTCCACAGAGCTTCGGGTGACCTCGGTACAGATGGACGACGAGGCCCGCGCGCTCATCGCGGAGGATGCGGATCAGATCATTCGCCTGGTAGCGCGCACACCACGCTCCGACAACGATGCGGAGCTGGACACCGCAGATCGCATGGTGCGGCACTATCACAGCCTGCCTGCGGATGAAACTCTTTACTTCATCGAGGTGGTGCGCAGCGACGCCTCCGACTTCTCCGAAACCCTTGAAGTCCATGGGAGACGCTTCGGCAGGCATCGTCTGCTGACCGCACGCAGTCCTGTGGTGGCGAATTCCATCGCCGGTTTCCTGCTTCATCTGCGGGATCACACCGGACAGATCCCGCACGTCTACTTCAAGTGGCGCGATGGGAGTCCCGTGGCCAACGTCATGCGTTTCCTCTTTCTCGGCGAGGGCGATACGGCACCGCTTACCCATGAGGTGCTGCGGCGCGCCGTGCCGGATCCCGCACAGCGCCCCGTCGTCCATGTCAGTTAGCTGGAAAACACACGTCAGCAAATTGACTTGACGGCCATGCACCCGCATTATTGAAGTTGCGAGCCATCCGTTTCATGGCTCTTTTACCTTCCGCGTATGCAGCCGCCGACTCAGCTCCGCAAATGGATCGCCCTCTGCCTGGGCCTCCTGTTGGCTGTGTTCATGACCCTTGAGGTGGCCCATACCCATCCCACGGATGCGCGAGACAATGGCGCTTCGGCACACTGCCAGATATGCACCACCGCTCACGTTGCTGTAGACAGCAAGCCATCATGGCTGACCGGCTACGTGATGCACCTGATCGGTACGGTATCGCAGGGCGAACCATCGTCCGGCTCGCGCGTCGTCGTCGTTACCGCATTCATCCGACCCCCACCCACTGTCGCCACTCTTCGTTAGAAGCGTTTCGACAAACAGGTTTGCTAAACCTTTGGGGGTTGTGTATGCAGTCGTCTTTCAGGCGTTCCGCTCGTGTTTTTGTCTCTCTTTGTCTGCTGTCCGGAGCCGGTTCGATCGCGCTGGCGCAGTCGAACTCCGGTGTGCTCACCGGTGTGCTCACCGACCCGGCAGGCGCGGTCATCACGGACGCAAAGGTCACGCTCCAGAACCCGGTGAGCGGCCTTTTTCGGACGGCCACCACGGACAGCGCGGGCCGCTTCCAGTTCACCAATTTACCCTTCAACTCGTACCATCTCGTGGCTGAGGCCGGCGGGTTCACCTCTGCCGCAAGAGATGCGAGCGTCGCTTCAACTGTTCCCGTTACCGTCTCGCTCACCCTTAAGGTCGCCGGGTCGGATACCACCGTCAACGTCGAGACGGACGACCTGGTCTCGAACGATCCGACCTTCCGTACGCCGGTGGATCGGGGCCTGTTCTCAAAGGTGCCCCTGGAAAGCCAGTCATCCACTCTAAGTTCGCTCGTCACCCTCGCTTCCCCCGGCGTAGCGTCTGACTCAAACGGCCTCTTTCACGGCCTTGGCGACCACGCCTCCAATTCCTTTTCGGTCGACGGCCAGCCCATCAGCGACCAGCAGAGCAAGGTCTTCTCCAACCAGATCCCTTCCAACGCGATCCAGTCGCTTGAGGCGATTCCCGGTGCACCCCCAGCCGAGTACGGCGGCAAAACCAGTCTTGTCATCAACGTGACGACGCGCTCCGGCCAGGGCATGACCCCGCCTCACGGGGCCCTGACGACCAGCTACGGCAGCTTCGGTTCGTCCACCGCCAGCCTGGATGTCGGCTATGGTGGCACCTACTGGGGCAACTTCTTCGAGGTTGACGGCCTGAACACGAACCGGTTTCTTGATCCGCCGGAGTTCCAGGTCTTCCATGCAAAAGGCAATGAGCAGAATGTGTTCGACCGGATCGACTATCAGTTCAATCAAAAGGATTCGCTGCACCTGAACCTGAACTACAGCCGCTCCTGGTTCCAGAACCCGAATGCTTTCGACAATGTCGGCATTCAGAACGTCGTCAGCGGCGGCACCACAGCAAGCCCGGTCTTCGGTCCGGTTGGCAGCACTGACCAGCATTCCAAGATTGAAACCTACGATATTGCTCCGCTCTACACACGTGTGATCGGGGCCAATGCCGTGCTGAACTTCGGCGCGTATGTTCGAAGAGACGCATTCCACTACTACCCAAGCGGGAACGTGCTCGCCGATCTGGGACCGATCCAGAGTCAGTCCATCGACCAGAACCGGACGCTGACCAACGCCGGTGTACGTTCCGACTACAGCATCCAGTACGGCCGCAACAACATCAAGGTGGGCGGCGTGTACCAACACACCTTTTTGCGTGAGAATGACGGTCTCGGCATCGTCAACGCCACCTTCAACGCGCCCTGTGTGGATGCCACCGGTGCTCCCCTGCCCGGCTTCACCGATCCTGGGCAATGCGCCACCTCCGGATTCGCGCCGAATGATGGCTCTGACCCTGCAGTGACGGCGACTCCCTTCAACCCGAATCTTCTCGCCTATGACCAGACACGCGGCGGCACTCGCTATCACTATGTTGGCCGCACGGACGTAAAGGAGTTGGGCCTCTATGCACAGGATCAGATCAAGGCCGGCAACTGGGTTTTCAATCTTGGCATCCGGGGCGACCTGTACAACGGCCTAACGATTGCACGGCAGGCTCAGCCCCGTTTGGGTACCTCGTACCAGATCGCGAAGACAGGAACGGTTCTTCGTCTGTCCTACGCCCGTACGCTCGAAACGCCCTTCAATGAGAACCTCGTTTTGTCCAGTCAGGGCTGCGGCAACGCCGTTCTCTCGCCACTTCTGAACTGCACGCCGGGCGTCTCCACAACCGTGCAGCCAGGCTTCCGGAATGAGTTCCACGCCGGCTTCCAGCAGACCTTCGGGCCGCACCTGGTCGTCAGCGGCGACTACATCTGGAAGTACACACATAGTGCCTTCGACTTCGCCATCCTGGGGAACACGCCGATCTTCTTCCCGATCGACTGGCACAACTCGAAAACACCAGGCTTCGTTCTGCGTGCGAATGTGCCGACCTACCATAACTTCACCGCCTTCGTAAACATGTCGTCCGTCAGTGCACGCTTCTTCCCACCGCAGAACGCCGGTGCCGGCGCGACCGTCGGGCAGAGCGGCTACCCCTTTCGCATCGATCACGATGAGAAGTTCAACGCCACCACCTTTGTGCAATATCAGGTCCCGGGCAAGCGCGGCCCGTGGGTCGGCTTCAACTGGCGATACGACAGCGGCTTGAACGCGGGCTCCACGCCTTGCTACAACGCAGCAGATCCGAACAGCCATTGTGCGAGTGTCTCCACACTGATCAACGGCCAGCCCGCCATTGACCTGAGCGGCCTCACCGCGGATCAGCAGGCGGAGGCAGGCCTGGCCTGCGGTGGTGTGGCCGCAACCCGCACAACACCAATCCCCGGCATCGCGGGCGGCCCGGCAAGCGCCTGTTTCGCCACGCAACTCACGTCAAGCCTCCTCTCCATCCCCGCGCCAGGAACGGAGAACGACGACCGCAATCCTTCGCGCATCCGGCCGAGGAGCCTCTTCGATGCGTCCATCGGTGACGACAACCTCCTGGGCGGCGAGAAGTACCGCTGGAGTCTCCGGCTCACAGGCGTGAACCTCGCCAACAAGGCCGCGCTCTACAACTTTCTCTCCACCTTCAGCGGAACGCACTACGTCACACCGCGCGCGCTCACCGCCGAGGTGGGGTTTCACTTCTGAACTACGTTGCGGGCGGGCGGACCCTGTATCCGGTCCGCCGCTCTATCCATTGTGTTCGTGGACTCAAGAGAGTGAGTTGCTCTACGAGAGCAGCGACTCTTCCGAGGACCGGAGACGCACAATGCGGTCAACCGCGTATGGCGCGCGGTTCTGCGGCGAGTGGAAGTGGCGCACCTGCAACTCGCCCAGCAGGCCGATCCCGATCAATTGAACGCCGGCAAGGATCAGTACGCCTGCAATCACAAACATCGGGCTGTGCGCCTGCATCACGTCCTGGCGTGTGAGCAGCTTTAAGAGCAGCAGCCATATCGCCACCGCAAATCCGGCCAGCATACTTACTCCGCCGAGACTGCCAAAGAAGTGCAGCGGCCGCATGAGGTACTTCAACAGGAAACGGATCGTCAGGAGGTCAAAAAACACACGAAAGGTGCGCGAGATCCCGTAATGACTCTTGCCGTGCAGACGCGCCGGGTTCGAGATCGCAATCTCGCAGATCGTTGCGCCGTACCACGATGCGAGAGCCGGAATGAAGCGGTGCATCTGTCCATACAACGGAATGTTCTGGATGACCTCGCGCCGGTACGCTTTGAAGGTGGTGCCGAAGTCGTGGATATCCACCCCGCTTAGCTTCGCCATTAGCCAGTTCGCGGCGCGCGACGGGATCCGGCGCAGGACGAAGTTGTCTCCGCGCTGGGCGCGCCAGCCACTCACAACGTCGTAACCCTCTTCCAGCTTCGCAAGAAAACCCGGAATCTCATTGGGATCGTGCTGCAGGTCGCCGTCCATGGCCAGAATGAACTCGCCCTGGGCGTGATCGAAGCCCGCAGCCAACGCACTTGTCTGGCCGAAGTTGCGGCGAAGCTTGATCACCAGGACGCGGCTATCGACGGCCGCAATCTCCTCGAGAAGCCGGTAGGTGCGATCGCGAGAGCCGTCGTCGACAAAGACGATCTCGAAGCTCTCGCCCACATGCTCCAACACGTCCTTCAGGCGGTCATAGAGCGCCGTGACGTTCTCTTCCTCGTTGTGAAAAGGGACCACTACCGAGTACTTGGGCACAGTTCCAGTTTACGCCTTAATCAGACGCACGGCTGCCTGCCTGTCCGTAGGCTCAATCGCCGCAGCGGCGTCCGCAGCCGACACACTCTCATGGCGAACATCGGACCCGCGCACCCAGAAGATGACATCCTCGGCAATGTTGGTGGCGTGGTCGGCGCTGCGCTCCAGGTTGCGGCAGACAATTACCGCGCTCAGCGCATCATCCGTAAGCGCCGGGTCCTGTTCCATCGCCTTCAGGAGGGCGGCCTGCGATTCACGATTGATGCGGTCAATGCTGTCATCCATGCTGAGCACCTCTGCCGCCAGGCCGGCATCGCCCTCCAGCAGAGAACGTATGGCAAGCTGGATCATCTTGCCCGCAATCTCGCCCATACCAGCAATGTTGCCCGGCAGGGAGGGTAGAGCCCTATCCGAAGGATGCAATTCAAGGCTGTTGAGGCACTGCTTCACGATACTGGCGGCCTGGTCTCCCACCCGTTCCAGATCGACGTTGATCTTGATCACAGCCATCAGAAACCGCAGATCGATCGCCATCGGCTGCTGCTTCGCCAGCAGTTCGTACGCCATCTCGTCCACAGCGCGCTCCGCCGCGTTGATCGCTTCTTCCACGTCGCGAACGTGATGACACAGACCGGCGTCGCGGCTCAGAAATGCCTCGACCGACAGCTCCAAGGATTGCTGCGACAGCGCTGCCATGGCAAGCAGCTTGTCCTTGAGGGTGGCGAGTTGCTGGTGAAAATGGATACGTGGCAAGGTTTCGTCCTGTCCTATATTTTCAGCGAAATGGCCCAGAAGAGCCAGTCCGATCTTCAGGAAATACCCGAAAGGTCTCCGCCCTTCGCTTCCCGCCCCAGAACCGTGAAGAGTGTGACGGCAATCGCGGCCGCCAAGACCGTCCATCCCAGGACCGGCTGCAACGATCCGCCGAAGTACGACCCGGCCAGCGTCGCCTGCAGGACCGCATTGCGCGAGCTGAGCAGGTTGCCCAGTTGATACGCGAGCCCTGGAAAGGTGGCCCGGACAGCCGCCGGAGACAGCTCGTTCAAATGCGCAGGGATGATGCCCCAGGCACCCTGCACCATAAACTGCATCAGGAAGCCACCGGCTGCGAGCGCCGGGAGAGAGTGGCTCCACGCCCAGAGCGGCACGGCTGGAACACTGAGCAACGCCGCGATCACGATCCCGCGACGCCGCCCCCAACGCTCAGAGAGGGCACCGAAGCACATGCCGCCACACAGGCCACCCAGACTGGCCACCACGGCCACCTTGCCGGTCTGCGCGGCAGACAGGCTTTTTACCTTCTCCAGAAAGCTCGGGTACAGGTCCTGTGTACCGTGACTAAAGGCAGTGAAAGCTGTCATCAGCAGCACGAGAAAGAAGAAGGCAGGCATGTGCGACCATCTCGTCCGCTCACCGGGTGGGCCCGCCTTCAGCTCGCCACGTCTGTCCCGCCATGCCGGTGACTCCTCCACGCCTCTGCGTATATAGAAGACCAGGAACGCAGGCAGAGCTCCAATGAGGAACATGACCCGCCAGTTCGTGAGCATGCCTGTGCCATGCAGGTGCGGGAAGACGATCCAGTACACGGCAGCCGCCAACAGGTTTCCCGTGACATAGCCCTCCTGCAGCAAGCCAGAGAAGAAGCCGCGGTCGCGCGCCGGCAGTGTTTCAAAAACCAGTGCGGCACCCACGCCCCACTCGCCTCCCATGGCGATGCCGAAGAGCGCTCTCGCGATTAGAAACGTGCCGAAGGTGGGCGCAAACGCCGAAAGCAGCTCGAAGATCGAGAAGCTGATGATGTTGATCATCAGTGTGGGCCGGCGTCCGATACGCTCCGCCAGCAGGCCGAACAGCAGCGCGCCTACGGGCCGCATCACCAAGGTCCAGAAAAGCCCCTCGGCCACCGTCTTCATGCCGACATGAAAATCGGCAGCCACCGCACTCAGGCAGTAGGTCAGCAGGAAGAAATCAAAGGCGTCCAGCGTCCAGCCGAGAAAACACGCGATGAAGGTATTGCGTTGTACCTGGGTCAGTTCGCGGAAAGGCTGAAGAGGCGCAAGACGCATCGAGGCATGATGCTAACATCTCCGGTCGGGGGCCGAAGGGGCAGAGCTACGGGGAACCTCCCGTAACTCTTTCCGGGGATGCACGAAGAACCGCGCCCCTAGGCGCTGGCAGCCTGTGCGGGGTTCTGCCGTTCCTCTCCTACCAGGGGCATCACGCTCTCCTGCGGATACTGCTTCAGCAGCTGATGATGGAGACAGTAGAGCGCAAGCTCCAGGCGATCGGAGACTCCGAGCTTGTCGTACACCTTGCGCAGATAGTTTTTGATCACCTGCTCGGTGGTGCCGATCTGATAAGCGATTTCTTTGTTGCGCATGCCTCGCGTGATGCAGCCGATAATGGCAAGCTCCTTTGGCGAGAGCTTCGGTTGGGTTCGTGGACTGGTCAGCGTCGTCGCCTGCGAGCGGTACGCTTCAATCACCCAGCTGATCGACTGATTGTCGATCCAGGTCTCTCCCGCGGCGATCTTGCGGACGCACTTAATCAGCAGATCCGGCGATACCGAGCGAGGCACCACGCCGCGTACACCACGTCGATACAGTTCGACGATGTTGTTCTCATCCGTCTCCACCACCTGCACGATAACTTTGGCCTGCGGTGCGCGCCGGACCAGCTCTGGAATGGCGTCCGTCGTACCCGCAATCAGGTGACCTTCCAGAATCACCACATCGGTCGGGAAGCGTTGCAGAGCGGCGTAAAGGTTCGTAAGCGTCTCTGCCTGGGCGACCACGCGCAGATCATCTTCCAAGGCAAAAATCTTACGAAGGCCAACCCTGTAGATAGCCTGCGAGTCAGCAAGAATGACGCGAATAGCTTCAGAGTTCACCGGTTCTTGTGGGAGATCGTCGTCTACCATCATCTCTTTCACTGTGGCCCATCCTTGAAGGTGTATTCATCAATAAGAACCCCGACCAGCTTCCCGCCGAGATCATCGGAATCATGCCGGACGACCCGTCCGACGCAGTGCACGTTTACATCCCGCTCAGCACCCATCACATCGGCGGGCAGGCAAAGGCTCCACTCGATCCGCGCATTCATGGTGGGCAATTCCGTCATCGAAAGCAGAGCCCCACTCGCTGAAATGTCCTCCGTGGTGGCATCCATCTGCCGGCCCGCCATCTGCAGCCGTACCGGCAACCGGAGCGGGAAGCGCACCGAGGTCCGAAGCGGATTCATATCCTTCGGAGTCGCACCGCCTCCGGCCTTCGCGATTGCGGATTGCAGGTCCATGCCCTACTCCTGTCAGCGCCGGTCCCAGTACAACTCAAACCAGCCTAGGACACCGGAGTTATACGTTACCGGAGTCACCGGATATGTCGCAGTGTATCCCACGGTGCCACGCACGCAAAATAAATCGGAATGCAGTCGGCCAAGAGCAACAGAAGAGTTCGTCAGCCGAGGAAATCACAGAAGGCTGTCCAGCATTGCCCCAACTTTGGTACAGCAGGCCTCTGGCGTCCCGCAGCTTACACTGACGTATGCGGCTTGACGTGCAGTTTCTGCTTTCTGCCTTTGCCGCGGACCAGTTCCCCTCCCCGGATAAAACCGCGGACGCGCCGGAAGTTGCGTTCCTGGGCCGCTCCAACGTCGGTAAGTCCAGCCTGATCAATGCCCTCATCGGCAATGTGCACGCGCGCGTCTCGTCCACACCGGGGCGGACACGATCCATCAACTTCTTTGCCCTGCATGAGGTTTTGCCGGGCGGATCGAAACGCCAGAAGCCGTCCATCGTCTTTGCCGACCTCCCCGGCTATGGATACGCGAAGATCTCCCGGTCCATCTCCGCGGAATGGCCGAGCTTCATCGATCCTTACCTGAGTGAGCGGTCTTCGCTCGCACTCTGCTGCTGCCTGGTGGACACGAACATACCTCCACAGGCAAGTGACGCGCAGCTGTTTAACTTCCTGCGTGAGGCCGGGCGGCCGTTCGTGGCAGTCGGCACCAAGAGCGACCGGCTCTCCAACAACTCCCTGGCAAAGAGCATTGCCCTGCTGAAGCGCGGGCACAACCTGCCGGAGGTGTTCCCCTGCTCCGTGAAGGAGGGAAAAGACAATCGAGGACTGAAGGCGCTGTGGGCCCGCATCTTCGAGGCGACAGAGCGCAAGGGCACAGAAGAGGCCTCTGGCTAAAAGCCGTTCTCGCACCGCCAGAGATCTCCGGCACGAAGCTCCATGTCTGCCAGGGTGCAATGCGCGGGCAGACCTGTTCGCCGGAAACTTGCAGGAGAACCGCTCTACCGATCGCGCTTCTGCCACACGGCTACGGCGCTGGCCCGGGGCATCAGCTGCGGCAGCTTCTGCAGCCAGGCCTCGGTCCACTGCAGCAGCTCCGGCTCCTCGCACAGATTTTTCCGCAGGCTGTCGAGCACTCGCAGCCTGTTTCCGATGTCCGGCCGGCTTATCTCGACAACGTGCGCCTGAGGAAAACGGACCTGCAGATGCATCTGCAGATCTTCGCACGAACCCGGGTGCGTGCCGCCGCCGCTCTGCAACTCTCCCCAGAAGGCACAGGAGCGCGCCCCGGCTGGTGTATCGCGAGGAAACCCGGATGCTGCCCCAAACAGGAGCAGGTCCGGCACCACGCCGCGTCCGTGCAAAACCGGCAACAGGTCCGCTGCGCTGCCGGCCAGGGCGACGCCGACAGGCCTGCTCTGCCGCAACTCATTCTTCAGGATGCGAAGAGCTTCGTCGCTCGTGGAGACCGCGAAATCGCAGCAGCCCGCGTACACTGCCCGTCGAATCCGCTGGCCGTCAGGTTCAATGGCAAGCACAGCCGCACCGCTTGCGACGGCGGCAACGGCCAGGGCGCAACCCGTGTCGTCTAAACCGAGTGTGATGAAGAAGCGGCCAGGCCGGCCCTCGCCCAACAGATGCAACGCCGTATAAATGCGGAGTGCCTCGGAAGGGGAGACGGCCATGCCAGAAGCAGCGCTCCTCACGGCTACCAGGTGGAGTAGCTGGGACCTTCGGTCGAAGCCGAGCCGGACCCGCTGTGCACATCGTTGATACCTGTGGCCGACTGGTCCACGCTGTTGTAGCTGTCGGAGCGATCCCAGGTCCACGTGTCCGAGCGATTGGTCATCGGATCCCGGGGCATCACTTTAAGATAGCCCGAGGTGACCAGATCCTCCCCAGCCTGCGGCGCCTTCTGCTTATCCACCGTGTATGAGTCAATGGCCTGCCGAATTACGTGCAGGTCCTCCTTCAGCACGGCCTCCCGCGCCACACGGATGTGGTGCGTAAATGCAGGTACCGCGATTGCCGCAAGCGTACCGATGATGATGAGAACCACAATCAACTCAAGCAGGGTAAAGCCCGCCTTCGCTGATGTCTTCGCCGTTTGCCGGTTCGTCATCGTTACCAGTCCTTGTACTTCGTGCCATCCAGAGCGGTGCCGTCGCTTTTGGTATGCACGTCGAAAACGTTCTGACCACCCCAGCTATCAGAATCCGGATCGTCCTGCATGGAGCGCAGGCCCCATTCGGTGGACTTCGTCATCGGATCGATGGGGATCTTTCGAAGAAAGCGCACCTTCTTCGTCTGCACATCCACGCCATCCACGAGTGTCTCCAGATCCGGCGGGTAATTGAAGCTGTCCGCCTTGGTCTGAAAGCCGGCACCGCGTTCGGCGGCATCCTTGTAATGGTCGATACCGTCGCGCAGCTCCCACAGGGCCGAACGCAGCTCACGCTCCTTTTCCCGCTTGATCTGCCAGCGGCCAACCGGGACAGCGACACTGGCCAGCAGAGCAAGAATCGTGATCACCACGATCAACTCAACCAGGGTCACGCCAGCCTGCGATGCCTTCGTTCTCAAAGGCGTGTACGCGGTCTCCATTGGCTCTGCACTCATGCCCAGCCGCCTACTTCACATGCACCGTTGCCTGCGAGCCGACGGCCGGCAGACTTGCCTGTGCACTGTTCTTCGCACCCACCTTCACCAGGGACACATTCGAGTCGCCCGCCGTGTTGGCTTTGAAGGTGAGCACACACACCGACCCCTGGCCGTTGACACCGGACACAGCGGGCGGCCGCGACACAGAGATGGTCACAAGCCCGTTGCCCTCATCCCGATGCACCACTGCGACAGCCTGACCATCCCGCGTGAGCAGGTCTCCGGAATCGACGTTCACCAGCGAGAGCACCTGCGGATTGAACTGCACCTGAAGCGGAGTTGCATAGAGATCTCGCGCATTGTTCACGCTGACCGCCATTTGAAAGGTGCTGCCAACAGCTTGCGAGGCGTTCGGCGGAACCATGGTGAAGGCGAGCGGCGGTTCCACCCCCTGTGCCGCGGCCGCTCTCGTCGCTGCATCCGTCTGGCTGGGCAGCGACTGTGCCGCTGTCTCCGCTGCCGACTGCGCACTTTGCTGACCCACCATCGCTCCCGCGGCCGAGGCGGCCGTAGTGGTGGAAGGCTGCTTCAGAACCGAGCCGGATGGCACACGTGCGGCATCCGCTGCTGGATCCGCCGGCGCTGAGCCCTCCACGATCGGATCCCGCCGTAGCTCAATGCCTGCGCCTGTGCCGGTGTCAATGGCTCGCGTGTTCAGGCGCGTAACCATCGGCTCTCGCACGATGTGCGGAATCAACAGAAAGACAACCTCACTCTGGGCGCGATCCCGGTTGTTGCTCGAGAACAGGCGCTTGATTCCGGGAATCTGCCCCAGGCCGGGTGTTCCGGAGATCGCGTCCGACTCACTGCGCTGCAGCAGCCCGGCAAGCACACTGGGCTCGCCCTCCTTCAGCTGGATTACCTGGTCGATAGTTCGCTGCGCAATAACGGGCTGTGCCACACCCGAGATGATCACGGTGTTCGCCTGGCTCGAGATCTCAATCTTCATCTTGAGTGTGATCTCGCGATCCAGGTGCACCGTGGGTGTCAGGTCGATGTTCACACCGACGTCGATGTAGGTGAACTGCGTGTTTACCAGCGAACTTACCACTGCTGTTGACACGCCGGACGAGAACGAACCCGTGGCGATCGGAATGCGTTGGCCGATCTTCAACTGAGCGCGTTGACCATCGGTGGCACGCACGCGCGGGTTTTGCAAAATACGCGTGTCGCTGGAACTGAGCAGCGCATTTGCTGTCGCCGGGCCAATACTCACCGCGAAATTTGTACCGTTCAGGTGGGCAAGCGAATTGAGTGTCAGGCTCGATGTCGTCGTCGGTGCGGTTCCACCCCCCGTTGCAGGTGTCGTCGTGGTCGCATTCGAGACCTGCGGCGTCACGCTGACACTCTGCGGAAGCGTGATGCCGAGCTGTCTCGCCCGGTCACGGTTCACTTCGAGCACAGCCACATCGACCACGACCTCGCTGCGCGCTCGATCCAGATTGTTGAGCAGCGTCTCCACCAGCGTCAGCTCATCCGGCGTTGCACGGACGACAAGCGCGTTCTGGCTTGGCACGAGAAAGATCTTGACCGTCGGATCCAGGATCTGCCGCAACGCCGTCAGCAGCTCATTCTGATCCGCCTGCGTAGCTGCGTTCGAGAGATAGAACGTCTGCACCGCAACCGAATCGAGGTCGGTGCGCTTGGCACGGGTATTCGCAGCCACAAAAATGGTGTTGTCCGTCACCGGCTTGTAGAAGGTGGAGGACTCCACACCCAGAATACGCAGCGAGTCCTGCAGCGATACGCTCTTTAGGTCGAGCTCAATCCGGCGAGAGGTGTAGTCCGGATCGAAGATCACGTTCAGGCCGGCCAGCTTCCCGATTGCCTGGTACAGCTCCTTCACGTCCGCCACGCTGTGGAGCGTGATCGGCTCAGTCGACATGGGTTTCAACCGCAGAGGACCGGAGATGGCGGCGATCTCCGGCTTCGGGCCGGTCGGTGCCGGCAGGCTCATGGCGGTGCCGGGCGCTCCGCTCAGCTCCTTCTGCGTGAGTTGAATCTCCTGTTGCGCCGCTTGGTTTCCGCCATCGATCGCAAGCGCACGCTGAAACTCGCCCAGCGCGCCATTCAGGTCGCCGTTCTGGCGAAGCACCCGGCCGCGATCCATGTGGGCCGCGGAAGCGGAGAAGCGTGCCCTCTCAAAATGGGTGCGGTAGCTGAGATCCTTTGGCTTCAACAGATAAGCCTGGCGGTATGCCTCAAAGGCGGCGTCGTAATCCTGCCGCTGCTCGGCATCCACGCCGCGCTTGCTCCAGCTTGCGGCGGACTGCGCATGCGTGGCAATGGGAGTGGCGGCAAAAACCAGG
>CAXTSF010000007.1:0-21872 GCA_964246865.1 uncultured Terriglobus sp. | reverse complement strand
AAAACCAGGAGTGCTACCGTGGCCGCGGGCCACATCTGCCGCCAATCGCGGCCCAAGCTGCTGATCTTCAAAATACCTGCCCGCCTCGCGAACCTTGCTGGAAAATGATGTGTAGTCCGTGCGTGCCTCGAAAGCAGCGCCAACGCATAGCATCTGCACACAAGCGCCGCACCTTTAAGACATCCGAAGTGTACCATCGCGCATCGCGCGTCCTCCTGGTCTGCGACCACCACTTCCGTGCTAGCATCAGACCTCTTATGCCGCACCAGGTCACGACTCCCACCCAATCCGGACCGCAGAAAAAGTCCGTGCCGCGTGATCCCGTGGCCATGGGCGAGCGTGATGCTGCCTTCAACCGCTCTGCCTCCCACAACTACTTTCTTCTGGACCGCTTTGAGGCAGGCGTCGCCCTTCGCGGCACCGAGGTGAAGAGCATTCGCGAAGGTAAAGCGCAGCTGAAGGACGCGTACGGCTTGCTGAAAGACGGAGAGGCGTTCCTGTTGAATGCGCACATCGGTGCCTTCTCCCACGGCAACTTGATGAATCATGATCTGACGAGAACGAGGAAGTTGTTGCTGCATAAGGACGAGCTGCGGAAGCTTGCAAGTAAGACGAACGCAAAAGGATTTACGCTCATCCCGACACGGCTCTATTTCCGGCGCGGCCGCGTGAAGTGTGAGCTGGCTCTCGCCAAAGGCAAGCAGGACTGGGATAAGCGCGAGACCGAGCGTAAACGGGAGGCAGATAAGGAAACCCGTGCTGCCATCGCGCGAAGCCAGCGCAGCTGACTGCCTTAACGGCCTAAGACGCTTACGCCGTCCTACCGCACCGCTTCCGTCGTACGAGACCTTACACTACACGAGATGGAAACCCGCCTCGTACCCGCCGATCCCGCCTCCTATGCCACACCTCTGCTGGTTGTCTTCGCTGTGGACATCGCGATCGACGCACGCGCGGAAGCGCTGCCCACCCTGCTGGCAACGGCGGACGCCATCACGGATGCGGCTTCACCGTTTCTCACCTCCGGCGAGTTCAAAGCTAAGTTGGGGGAGATCCTGCTGCTGCATGCGCCTGCAGGCTTGAAGTGTGAGCGGCTCATGATCGTCGGCATGGGCAAGCCAAAGGATCTTTCGCCGAAGCAAGCCCGCATCGCGAGCGGTGCTGCGATTCGCGCTGTCAAACAACGCTTTCTGCGCGAGGCAGCCATCGCTTTTCCGGAGGACCGGGCACTCTCCGATGAGGCTCTCGATTCACTTCCCTGCTTCGGCACAGCCCGCGCCCTAGCCGAGGGTGCCCTCCTCGCCGGCCTCGATGTGGACACATATCGCAGTGAGCCCAAGGACACCGCCCTCCATGCGCTCACCTTGGTCGTTCACGTTCGCGAAAAGACGAGTGAAGAGGAGGTTCGCCGCGGCTTTGCCGAAGGTGAGATCGTCGGCACCGCGCAGAACTTCGCGCGCATCCTCGTCAACGAGCCCCCCAACGTACTCACTCCAACCGAGTTGGGCCGGCGTGCCTATGCCATGTGCGCCGCCTCAGGTCTCGCCTGTGAGGTCTACAGCACCGATAAATTGCGAGAGCTCAAGATGGGTGCGTTTCTTGCCGTTGCCCAGGGCTCCGCGCAACCGCCCGCGCTCATCGTCATGCGTTACGAGCCGGAGAAGAAATCCGCTCCGGATACACCCGTGCTCGGGCTGATTGGCAAGGGAATCACCTTTGACACAGGCGGCATCTCCATCAAGCCCGCCGAAAACATGGACAAGATGAAGTACGACATGGCCGGCGCGGCCGCCATGATCGGCGCGATGCAGGCCATTGCCGCCCTCAAGCCCGCGGTCCGCGTCCTTGCCGTGATCTGCTCGGCGGAGAATATGCCCAGCGGCACCGCCTACCGGCCCGGCGACGTGCTCACCGCCATGAGCGGCAAAACCATCGAGGTCATCAACACAGACGCGGAAGGCCGCCTTGTTCTCGCGGACGGCCTTTGCTACGCGAGATCGCTTGGAGCTACGCACCTCATCGACGCGGCCACCCTCACAGGAGCCTGTGTGGTCGCGCTGGGTCAGGTGAACGCCGGCCTCTTCAGCAACGATGAGCAAAGCTGCGAACGATTTCAGCGCGCCATGCGCGACGCAGGCGAGTCCTTCTGGCGGCTCCCCTGCACCGACGACTATCGCGAACAGATCAAGAGCAACATCGCCGACATGATGAATACCGGCGGCAGCCGCGCCGGCGGTGCCGTAACCGCCGCCATGTTCCTGAAAGAGTTTGCCGAAGAAACACCCTGGGTGCACCTCGATATCGCGGGCCTTGCCTGGATCGAGGATGCACGCAGCTATATCGCCAAGGGTCCCTCCGGCATCGGTGTGCGGTCCGTCGTGGAATGGGTGCGCGGGTTTGCCGTATGAGACTCAGCGGCTACTCCGTGCTGGTGGTGGACGACGAACCCATTCTGTCCACGACCTTCGGCCTGCTGCTGGAGCGCGACGGCGCTACTGTGCATCTTGCCACGAATGGTGCAGCCGCCCTGGTAATTCTGCACACCCGGCAGATAGACATCATCCTGTGCGACCAGCAGATGCCGGTCATGGACGGTCTCACCCTGCTCCGGACCATGCGCGATCAGCGCGTCCACATCCCCGTTGTGCTCTTCGTCAATGGGATTGATCGGCACGGCGAGGCAGAGTACCCCGATCTGGGTGTGCGGGCCACACTGACCAAGCCCGTGGTGCCGGACAACCTCGGCAAGGTCCTGCAGGACGTGCTGCTGAATCTGATCTGACTTCGCCGTACCTACATGGTCTGCGGAATTTCGATACCCAGCCAGGAAAGCGCACGGCGCATCTCGCGCCGGGCCACCGCGGCCGTTGCCAGCAGCAGGGCACGGCGCGCCTCGTCCTGCTCCGTCAGCACATGCGTACGATGGTAGAAGTTGTTGAACTCCTGGGCGAGTTGGAAGACATACCGGGCCAGGATCGCCGGCTCAGCGGCTTCAATGGCCTGCTCAAGCACGGCACTTAGCTTGGAGGCAAGGAGCCACACCGCCCAGATTGTGTCTCCGGCTTCGCCCTGGAGGTGCGACTGCAGCGCCGGCGTCTTCAGCACAGCCGCAAGCACCTCCTTCTCCTCGACGCCCGCCTTGCGCAGAATATTTCCCGCACGGACCGCGGCGTATTGCACATAGGGCCCGGTCTCACCCTCAAACGAGAGGGCCTCGCGAAAGTCGAAAGCGATCACCGTGTTCCGCGTGAACTTGAGCATGAAATACCGCAGGGCACCGACCGCGATCTGCGTCGCCGTCTGCAGTCTTTCGGCCTCAGACGTCTGCGGATTGCGGCTGTCCACCTCCACCTTCGCGGCCGCGATCAAGCGGTCGATCAGGTCGTCCGCCTTCACGCCAAATCCTTTACGCCCGCTTACCTCCAGGTACGCACGGCCCTTGTCTTCCTCAGAGAGGGTGTATCCAAGATCCATCGCACAGCGCGGCGTCAACGCAACCATCGCGTAGTTGACGTGTGTGTAACGGTCCGCCGCCTCGGTGTAGCCCATGCCGCGCAACGCTTCGATCACGTTCGCCTGCGGATCGTTCTGCCGTGAATCGATGAAGTTGTAGATCGCGTCGGCCTTGCCGAAGAAAGGATGCGGCTCCTGACCGGTCACCGCGGAAATCCAGCAGGGATGGTCCGGGTAGTCGTGAAAGTGCCGGTAGCCAAAGTCCTTGCCCGGCAGCAGGCCGAACTTCCAGAGATGGTAGGCAATGTCCTTGCCTACGTACGTCACCGTGCCGTTGGAACGCACGATCACCTTTGCGTCTTCATCCGGGCCGTCCGTCTGCTCTCCCGCACCGGAGCGCCGCATCACCCAGCAGCCCTTGTTCTTCCCCGCTGTCTCCTCATACAACACGCCGCGCTCAATCATGACCTGGCGTGCTGCATCCCAAAAGTGCAGTTGCAGAATCTCGCTCTCGCGAGGCAGAAAGTCGTACTCAATGTCGAGCCGGGCCATTGTCTCCAGATGGCGCCGCAGCACCGCGGTCGCGATCCGGTCTGCGATCTCGGCGGTCTCATTGTTTCCGATTTCAAGCTCATGGAGTGTGTCGAGCCGTAGCTGCTTTCGCGCTGCGGCCTGAGCAGGGTCCGAGTCATACCACTGCGACACCCGCGCGTACAGGTCCCAAAGATAGAAATCGATGCGCTCACCGCGGGCGGCCAACTCAGCCAGTAGCCCATCCAGTTCGCCCAGCGACTTGCCTTCGAGATGCACAAGACCGACCACTGCATCGGCCACCTGCACGCCCGTGTTATCGATATAGTTCTGCACGCCAAGGCCGTAGCCGGACTTGTAGTCGTCGGGCTGCAGCATGCGCGCAAATGTGTCACCCAGGATCGCGTTGCGCAGGTGGCCCACATGCGCAGCCTTGTTGGGGTTAATGCTGGTGTGCTCCACCAGCCGGAAACCCGGTCCGCCCACAGCGGCGTGCTCGTCCGCGGCTATGGACGCGACCGTCGCCATCCGGTCAAAACGAACATTCAGGTAGCCCGCGCCGGCAATCTCGATGCGGCCGACTCCCGGGACGCCTTCAAGCTCCTGCGCCAGTTCGACCGCGATGGCGCGCGGCGCTTTGCGCAACCTTTTTGCCAGCTCGAAGGCAATCGGCAACGCCAGCTCGCCAAGCTGGAGATTGGGGGGCTGCTCCGCCGCGATGTACGGGAGCGTGACCTCATATTTGTGCAGGAGCACCTGCTCGACCTTGCGAAGCAATGCCTGTTGCTGTGTGCGATACATGCTATGTGGACCTGACTCTTTCCGGACGGTTTACGGCAGCTCGGCTGGCAGAGATGCGAGGTCTTCCGTGAGCGGCTTGCTGGCCGCGCCACGCTCTGCCCGGTGCAATAGAAAGGCAACGCCGCCCGCGCCGGTTACGGTGAAAAGCACCACCACGTGTACGAACAAACCGTAGAGACCTGCGATGCCCTGCTGCGCGCCCTGACTCACCATACCCAACTTGCTGAAGTATTCAAATGTGCCAATTGCCCCGGGGGAGCTGGGCAGAAGATACGACAGATTGCTGAGCGAGAGCGCCAGCCAGGGCCCTCGCGGACCACTCTCCACACCGAGCATCTTTGCGGCTGCAACAAAGATAGTGCCTTCCATCAACCACACCGCCACCGAGCTCAGCAGCAGCAGCAGGCGGCCGAACAGGCTCATCTTCAGCACGGCGTCAAACAGCAGAATGGCCCAGCGCTCCAGCTTTTCGGTTCTCGGCCCAGCCTTGAAGCGGCCAATCAGCATCTGCACCGCGCGCTGCAGGAGGCCCGCTCCGAAAAGCAGCAGCACCAGTCCTGCCGCGCACAGCACAAGCACCGGAACGGCAAAACCAAGCATGCTGACCGCGTGTCCACGAATCACCATCGGTGGCATCGCCGCCGACGCTCCCAGCAAAGCGAGCACCAGGAAAGCAAGCAGCATAAAGATATCCAGCAGCCGCTCAAGGATGACGGTGCTGAGGATGGTTGAAGACGAGGCGTGCAGGTCATCCGCATACGAGAACACACGCAGGAAATCGCCGATGCGAAATGGAAGAACATTGTTCGCGGCGAAGCTGGTGAGCAGAACTCTCGCGCATACAGCAAAGCTCGGAGCTCCGCTGCGCCGCAGCATGAACCACCAGCGATAGACGCGTGTGCTGTATCCCGCCACGAGGGCCGCTCCAAGCACGAGCAGCCACTCACGGTGCGCGAAATGGAGGCTGCGCAGATCGGCGTAACTGATTTTGGAAAGTGTCCGCCAGAGGAAGAACCCGGAGATCAGGAATCCCGGAATGATCTTCCAGAGCCTGCGGCCGTTGGCGCTGGAACTGTGCGCTTCGCTCACGCGTACCATCCGCGTGGGAAACACACGTCTACGCCAGTTTGGTTGTTGGAGTTCTCAGGTCGCATGCTGTGCGTCCATTATACGAAGATGTGGTGACCGCTCCGCCTTATGGCAGCCGCAACGGTAAGACTGTGTTGCTTTGCAGCGGATCACCGGCCTCCACCTTCGCTGTTGCTTGCCGCCGAAAGAAGTAACGCAGACCCACGCCCGACTGCACCTGCGTGTATCCACTCGAGTTGCTGGTGGAGAAGGCTCCACTCAACATCCAGTGCGGGTTTACTCGATATGCGAACTGCCCTGCCACATCAAAGTTGGCTCCGCTGCTCGTCGAAGCTGCCAGGTCTGCCGCATGACAGATGCTTCCGCCCGTCGGGTCAGGAGCACACCGGCGCTCCGCCAGGCGCCGCAGTCCCGGATCGAGAGGGAACAGCGCCGCACGGCTCTCGCGTATATGCTGCGCCCCAATGGCCGCAGTGACGGCGTAGCTCCATCGCCGGCTCCGGTCACCCTCCCAGCGCAGCGGCAGACTCGCCAGCATATAGCTCTGCGGGCTGAAGTAGCCGCCGTTGCCATAGGTGAGAGCGCGCTCATTATGCGCGTAATGCATGATGGAAAGATTCGCACCGGCGGTCAGTCTGCCTGGTACATGGGGGCGAGATACCCTCCAGTACGCTCCGCCTATGCCGTGTACTTCTACGTTGCTCTTGACATGCTGCCCGCTCAGGCGGCTCACGGCAGCCTCGCCGTACCATCCCCGCTGTTGGCTGCCCCGGTTGACTCGCGCACCCGCGCCGGTTGCAACCACGCCACCCCATGCCTTGCCCGGGCTGCTGGCACTCCCCGATCCCCGATCATACAAACCTGCGTAGGAGAGCCTGGTGTCCCGCACCGGCTCCTGTCGTGCGAAGAGGTTAACGTGCCCATCCCTACGCGTGTACTCGAATTGGCCGGCAACATGGCTGACCGGAAAACCATACGGCGTGTAGCCGACTGAAAGTGTTACGTTGCGCGTCGCGATATGCAGTCTGCCACTCTGCCCCACTACCCATGCGGGCAATTGCGCCGCCACACCCGTCCCAAGCTCCCCGCCCAGTGTTGCCTCTGCATCCGCACCGCCCAGATCCCCCTGGGTAGAGCCTCGCAATCTCGACCCGCTGTTCAGCAGCACCTCAGCCGACGTGATACCGAGACGTACCTTCTCCGCGTATGTCACGCTCCAGGCGACAGGGGTTTCAACGTCCAGCAACTGATCAAGCCCTGGCCTCCCTGTCCGTCGCCGAACCTGGGCCTCTGTCCCGCTCCACGTGCTGTATCTGCCCTCCAGACTTGTGAGCTCCTCGGCAGCCCTTGTCCGATCTGCGTCACTCAACCCTCGCTGCGGGTCAAGCGCGGCTCGTAACCGCTCAACAGCGCGCCCGTCTTCCCCTTGTCTCTCGTCCATGTTGGCCGCCAGCATAGACAACGTACCGTCTCCCGGATAGCGGACCGAGGCACTCGCGAGCCACTTCTTCGCAAGATCAAAGCGGCTTGACGCGAGTGCCGCTCCGATGGCCACGCGGTACTCCGGCGCGGAAACCGGTGCTTCGCTGATGAAGCTCCGGAGCGCCACTTCCGGAGCCCCGGCTCGCATATATGCACCCCCAAGCACACGCGCCGCAGCACCTCCGGCCGGCAGGGCACGGGCTGCTGCATCCAATGCGCGTTGAGCAGCAACAAGGTCGCCCATGTTTCCTCGTACTTCAGCCGTTCGGACTGCGCATAATGCCAAAAGCAGGTTGGAGCTGAGCTGTTGCTCCGGCAGCAAATCCTGGCGTTGCCGCAAGGCCGCAAGCCTCGAGCCGATCGTCTGATCCAGGCCAAGCTTGTACTGCAACCAGACCTGCTGCAGCAGCACCTCAGAAGGTACGACGCTGTGAGAACGCGCCAGAACAGCTTCGAGCCTCTCAAACTTCGCGTATGCATCGGAGCTTCTGTTTGTGCCATCAAGCGCAGAGGCCTCGACGATGAGGAAAGCTGTGGTTTCCTCGAGCTCAGCTTTCGTCTCCGGCGGCAGAGTCTCCATCTCGGCGATTGCGGCCTTATCCTCACCCGCCGCGTGAAGCACGGAAAAGAGGCCCGTCCATGCGGCGACGGAGGCCACCTTCAATCTCGTCAGCCGGCGGTATGTGGCTGCCGCCAATGCATACCTGCCCTCCTGCTGATACACCCCTGCCAGCTGCAGTGCAGCACTGCCGGTCTCGCCCTCAGAACCTTCTTTACTCTCCTCCACAAGCGCTTCTAAAAGCGACTGAGCCGCGTCCAGACGACCACCCGCCTGATACACCGCGGCAGCTTCCTGGGCCGTACCGTGTTGCGCCATGACTTCAGCCCGTACCGGTTCCGGCAGGCTGTCGAGTGTCAACAGCGCATCCTCATCATGACCGCTGCGGTGCTGCACATCGAGAAGACCACGCCACGCCTCTGTACTCTCTCCGCCGGCCGCAAGCATGGCACGCAGCAGCGTCTCTGCTTCACCGTACTTCGCCGTTCGCGTCAGGGCCTCCGCGTATCGCATCCTCAGTCGTCTCTGCATGTCCTTCTGCGCCGGCGAGAATGCAAGCATCTGCGCTTTCCGCAAGCGTTCACATGCTTCCTCATGGCGACCTTCCTCCGTCAGCGTCGTTGCGATGGCTTCGGCCAGCACGGGGTCCCGCTCAAGCGTTAGCTTCACCTGTCCCGGAGCCTGCGACTCAACTTCGATGGCGCTTCGAGAGCCACGAAGGACCAGGTTCGCCTGCACAAGACCGCGCCACCCAGAAACCTCCCCGGGCGACAGCGCCGTCATGCGTGCCAAGACTGGTTCTGCTTCGCCGGGCCGGCTCGATGCCAGGTAAACCCCGGCCAGGCCACGGAGTGCGTCCGGGTCATCCGATCGCAGCATCAGTGCTGCCCTGTACTGCTGCACGGCAGCACCGAACTCGGCTCTTTCAGCTGCATGCCCAGCCTCACGCATCGCCAGATAGAATCGCGCCGCGCGCAGTCCCGCCTTCTCCGCGGTGCCATGGACCTGCTCTGTTCGAGCTTTTTCGAAGAAGCGGATTGCTTCGGCAAAGTCCTGCTGCTGCATCGCAACGTACGCCAGACCGGCCGCTGTTCTCCCCTCGTTGGCCACGAGCTTCTCAGCGTGTTGAAAGTGCTCCTTCGCGGCTTCTGCATCTTTAGCTCGAAGGGCGCGATAGCCGAACCTCCGCTCGCGGCCGGCAATCCGAACCGGATCCTTTGCGTCGCGCAGCTCCCATTCTCGCGCCCGCTGCAGTGCTTCCGTAGCGCCGGGGCTGTCCGGGTATTGCGCCAGAAGGCGCATGCCCTCAGCGCGCGACTCAGGGTCGTAGGTGAGCAGCCTTCCGAGGGTCATCGCATACGCGGATATGTGCGGTTCGCGTGCATGGAGCCGTCGCAACTGCGTCATCGCATGCCGGTGTCCTCGTGGTGTTGCTGCCTCCGACTCATAGAACGGTAGCGTCCAGCTGCCCTCGGGCGGCTCGGTTCCAAACACCTGCCGGTAGATCTGCGTTGCTTCCTCGTATCTCGATTGTGTACGCAGCTGATCCGCCTGCCGCAGCGCCGCCCACAGGCGAGGCTGCAGCATCCACGAAGCCGCCCGCTCCGCCTCAGCAGCATTCACGGCCCTCAAGCGACTCACATAGGACATAGCCATCGGCAGATCGCCCGTGTGCACCCCTGATTCGGCGAGGCCCTGCAGGGCTTCAGCAGAATTTGCGTTCACCATCAACATCTGCTGCCAAAGCTGAGCAGCGAGATCCATGTGTCCGTCCAACTGCAGGTTGAGAGCCCGGTCCCGAAGCTCGAATGAAGCGGATGGCGTTTTTAGCGGGACATCACGCGAGCGGTTGACAGACACCATCTGCGCTGTCAGAGCGTTCGGGGCAAGAACTGCCAGCAGCAGCGCCGGGCGAAGAGTTATGGTAGCTTGCATCGGCCTGGATGGCGCACGTGGCGCTCCATCCAGACCTGGGCCGTCTTAGATTCTTCTCACCGGTTCCAGATCAAAGACAGACTCAGCGCAGCCGTCACCCGCGCCAGACGCAACGAGGTTCAGACGAAGCTGGGCCTGATCGCGCAACCAGCCCTCCACAGAAAGCGCCAGCACGAATGAGCCGAACAGAACGAGCAGACCTGCCACTTCCGGGCGGCTTTGCAGTGCCTTCCTCCATCGCGCGGGAGGACTTACAGGACCCGCATAATACAAAGAGTTCTGATCGCTCTCCATCGATGGCAGAAAGAGTCCAGCCTGCAGCACGGATCGTGAGCTGGCGGGACCGCCGACGATGCGTGGCCGGGCCAGCGCTCGAGCTGTCTCGCTCGCCGCTCCATCATCCCTGAGCGACACCAGAACGACGGAGCGACCGGAGCCGCGCGACCACTCCGCTGCACGGAGCCGGGCGGCAGGTCCCGTAGGCAGATTTGAAGCGGGAGCGGCCGTCGCAGGGTTGCGATTGGTGATGCGTTGGAAGTATCGCTTCACGCTTTCTAAAAGCGGGAATGAGTCGGCACTCCCCGTTTCATCCGGCAAAGAGAAAACAGCCGGCAGCAGATGAGTCGCAAAAAGTTCACGTTCGGTTCCGATCAGCAAGAGATCTCGAGCATCCGACCCCCGCACCTCCTCAATGCCGGTCACAGTCACGTCTGTGAGCGGCTGCCGTGTGTGTGCACCAAAGCGGCTCATCAGAGTGAGCAGAAGGCCAATCTGGTCAGGCGGCGCCTCTTTGGTCATCGTAACGAGAGTGCCCGAGGGGCGATGGATTCTTGTGAACGGATAGCCATCCTGCAGGAAGAGTCCAACGTCAGGAAGCGGGGCACCTTTGGGCGTGGTCCACGATGCAGCAACAGCACTCCAGCCTGGGTGCTGGGAACGCTCTATTGGCCGTTCCTGGATCCTTCCCTCCTCTCCTCGCCACAGGACTTCGCCACGCACAAAGGCACGAGCTGCAGCTGCCATGTCACCAGGCAGAGCTATGAGGGCAAGCGACACCGAACCATCGGTGGCCGGGTGACGAAGGAACCGTGGTTCCGGGCCCGCCATCTTTGCACGGTCATCGAAGAAGATCGAATTGGGTGGAGGAACAGGGTCAACACTCACGTCGAAGGTGAGCCCGCCGTCCGCAGCCAAAGCACCAAGCCACGATGCCACGGTGGCCGCCGCATTGATGGATTGCATGGACGGAGCCCGCGCAAACGCGATCCGTACCGCAGGATGGGGACGAGCCCCTCCGTCAAAGATCTGCAGCGGTACTCTTCCTGCACTGTTCAGCGGCAACATCCATGTTTCGATCGCGATCGAAGAGTCAGGTTCGATCGTGAACAGCTCCAGGTCGTTCTGCTCTCGCCGCGGCCTCTCGACGCTCTTGCCCTCCAGCGAGAAACTCAGCCTGTTCTCGCGAACCAGCATCGCCTTGCCGAGCGCAATCTCGCTGAAGCAATCGGAGCCGCCCGGCCGGTGCAGGCATGTCGTCAAGGCAGCATGCCCTTCCGGAGCAGTTTTCACGCCTTTGTCCAGGGATCCTTCAGGATCTCCCAATGGCAAGGAAGCTGTACGAACCCCGTTCAGGTAAATAGCGAGGGCTTGTCCTGAGCGGAGGTGGGCCCGATAGTGCAAGCGCAGCCTTGCGGCAGTCGCCACCTCCGCCCGGGGCAGAATAAAGCGAACAGGTGCAGTCTTCCGCACCGGCAACACTGGCAACGGTTCTGTAGTGTCCGCATCGGCAAAGGTGAAGTGATACGCATGGACGGACCTATCTGGTGCCGCTGTCTGCCCCAGTTGCGCTGTTCGTGCCGGTTGCGCCGGATTGTCTGCCAGCGCTAGAGCCGCATGGCTCAGCAGCGCGAAGATCGTCAGCAGACTCACAGGAAGGCTTAATGACGCCGCACGTGTCTCGAGCATCCGGCGGCGACGGCGTGGAACGTGTGCACGCAAGCTCATCCGCACCAGTTCGAGGAGTGTTTGCCGGAGACCACGCAGAGCCAACAGGAAGATGTGCTTGAGGCTGTGCAGTGGGCGGTCCGGCTCCCGTGAGTCTCCCCAGTGCAGCCAGGTGTCGGCTCGCGAGTACAGAACCTGCGTCAACGCTTCCTCCTGCGGCAGCGAGAGAGGATGAAATCGCACCCGAAGCTCAGTGCCTGACACGCGCACCACTGCCGCGGGGAACGCTACTTCCTTCTCCAGCGCATGCAGCAGTACCTCAACCTGCTCGCCACACTCAAGATGTGCAGGCAAGTCTGTCTGCATCATCACTCCGCCACTGGAGACATCCGCGGTCACGCCCGCGAGCACGTCGCCCTTCCTGAGTCGAACACGGGCCGGCACCTGCATGGACAGACGCACGGCGGAGCGCCGCTGCTGACTTTCAGACGCCACACCCAGCGCGACTCCGAGCACCAACGAGTTAAGCAACGCCCAAAGCACGTTGGTCACCACGGTGCCGGTGTGTCCATCGTCGTACATGCTGCTTGGCAGGTTCAGCAAAGGCGCCAGGAGCAGATGCGGATCCACGGCGGGAAAGCGCCAAAGTCGCGGGACCGCGCAGAGCAGCCCGAGCCCGTTGAACGCCAGCATCACAAGAAAAGGCATTGCGATGCGTGAATCGAAGAATCGCCGGTCAACCACGCCGCCCTTCGCCGTAACGTTGAACTTTCCCAGCTTCGGGCTCAACATGGCAATCATCGTGGGCAGCAGGATGTAGGGTGCAAGCACCGTCTCGTACACCTCGTTCCAGAATGAGTGCCGGTGCTTGCCCTGAATACGGGAGTTCGCTACCGAAGAAAGCACGAGGTGCGGCAGAGCGTAGGCAAAGATAGCAACCCAGGACCCGGGTACGTTACGCCGGCCGAGGAGAAGGTAGATCAGCGGTGCAGACAGAAAGATCAGCCTTGGAAGCGCATAGAGAAAATGCGTCATCGCGTTCAGGTAGCAGAGCCGCTGCATCGGCCTAAGCCCCTTCACAAACAGCGGGTTATCGGTGCGGAGAATCTGAACCATGCCGCGCGCCCACCGGATGCGCTGCTTGATATGGCCGCTCAGGCGCTCTGTCGCCAGACCTGCCGCTTGCGGCAGATTGATGTACGCGGTGTTCCATCCGCGCATCTGCAGCCGCAGGCTGGTGTGCGCATCCTCGGTAACTGTCTCCACCGCAATGCCGCCAACCTCGTCCAGAGCGGAACGCCGCAGGATCGCGCACGAGCCGCAGAAGAAGGTGGCATTCCAGAAGTCATTGCCATCCTGGACAACGCCGTAGAACAGCTCACCTTCATTTGGAACCGAACGAAACTGCTCAAGATTTCGCTCAAACGGGTCGGGAGAGTAAAAGTGATGCGGTGTCTGAACCAGCCCAAGCCGTTCATCCCGCAGGAACCAGCCCACTGTCACCTGAAAGAACGAGCGTGTCGGCACGTGATCACAGTCAAAGATCGCCACCAGGGGTGAATGGACCTGCTGCAGCGCATGATTGATGTTGCCGGCTTTGGCATGGGCATGGTCCGCACGTGTGATGTACCCGATACCTGCTTCCCCTGCAAAGGCGCGGAACTCCTCCCGTGTGCCGTCGTCGAGCAAATACACGTGCAGCTTTTCTGGCGGCCAGTCAATCAGCAATGATCCCAGCACGGTGTGCCGGACAACACTCAACGGCTCGTTGTAGGTCGGTATCAGCAGATCGATCTCCGGCCAGGCCTCCAGAGCATCCGGCAACCTCGCCGGTTGCCGCCGCAACGGCTGGATTGTCTGGAGATATCCCAGATAAAGAATCAGAAACGCGTAACACTCCGCGAGCACAAGTATGCCGATAAAGAAAGCGTCAAGCGGCTGCCAGCGGGACTGCGCCTCGTCGAAGAAGTGCCACGTAGTCGTCATCCGCCAGAAGGCATAGCGGAAGGTCGAGCACATCGACACGGCAATCAGGATCAGCGTTGCGCGGTATGACGCGGATGACCGGTGCAGCCAAAGCGATGCCGCAATCGAGGCCGCTGCCAGCAGAAGTTGCTGTGGCCAGGCTTCTTCCAACGTTCCGGCCAATAACAGCATGAGCAGACCGGCGGCGAAGCAGAGGGCGCGCCCTTTGCGTAAACCGTTTCCACTCTCGCCGCTACCAGCCCCGGACACGCCGGGGCGAGTCACGCCTCACTCCAGCGTGTCCCTCGCTGTGCCACGGAAGACGGAGCCGCAAGCTGGCGCAGCCAGGCCGCCAATCCCAGAAAATCGTCCGCAACACCGGAGTTCGGCGCGTAGTCGATTACTGTCATACCGTCGGCCAACGCCTCAGGCACAGCAGGCGAGCGCCGCACGGCCAGCGGCAACAGACGTGCTCCGAGTTGCTGCTGCAGTGCCTCGCGCACGTCCAGGTGCAGCGGCAGCGAGCTGTCGTATTGGTTCAGGACATACCAGGGATGGACCGCACGCCCGCTTGCGTCGGCAATCCCGGCAAAAAACTCTTCCGATCTCTGAATAGCAATCACGGAGTTCATATCGGCAGCTAGCGGAAGAAGAATAGACGCACCCGCCTCGGCAAGCTGCCTTGCAAAGGGGAGCCGGCATCCGTCGAGGTCCAATAGTACTCGTTCCGCGCCTTCTGCCCTCCTCACCAGCGCCTCCATGGTGACGAGAGCCTGTTCGTCATCGCCGTAGGCAGGCTCCTCGTCCAGTGTCGCCATATACACGGGAGCGTCCGCGCTGCCGGCTGGCGGCGAAAACGTGCGGAGCTGGCCCGGACGTGTGGCGCTTGCGCCGAAGAGATACGGCAGGACACCGTGCGCACTCGTTTCGAGCAGAACGACCCTCTCCCCCAGGGACGAAAGAGCCCGTCCCAGCGTACCGGTTATGCTCGTCTTTCCTGCGCCTCCTGCAATCGAGGTCACCACCAGCGTCGAAGGGATTGCCAGCGGTCTGTGCACGGGCAGCGACAATGGCTGTGTATCCGCTCCTGGCAACCTCGTCTTCCGGAGCAGCTGACGAAGTGCATACCATCGCGAGGCAACAATCTCTCTCGACTGCTGCAAAGTCTCAACCGCACCCACTACTTGCATGGGCGTGGCCGCTAGAACCGGAACAGCCGTACTCTCATCGCTTCCAGCAGGATCCATCTTTGACTCCGTCAGGCGGCCGGGTCCTCTTGTGCCGATGCCACCGACACTCGAAAGATCATGCTCATGCACAGGCTCGAGGATGGACAGATTTGCCGGATCTGCTGACTCAGGCCCGGGCGTCACCGGCGACGCATCACTCCCCGCAGCAAACTCGCTCTCATCTGGAGTCGCAAGCCATGCCGGAGCCTTCGGGTCAGGTGCATCCGCAGGCACACCCGATGCAGAGTTCTCGGTGCCCGGCGGTACCGGCGCTGGCCGCGGTGTCTCCCGTGGAACTGCACGCCGGTCCAGAAACTGATTGCCTTCGCGAACACGCTCGTCGCGGTAGCCCGTCCGTGCAGACCCACCCTCTGCTCCATCATTTGCCACGTGCTGACCGGCTGAACGGCGCATCCGCAAGTACGATGCTTCTCTTATCGTGCCGGTCGCGGTCTGTGCAGAATCGCGTAGCGGCGGGCTTGGTATCAGGAGCCGTTTCGCTCCCTCGGTCCTGGAGATCTCATCGTCAAGGTGGATCGCGCCAAGCCGCTCGTCCTGGAAAGGCTCCGATTGCTGTGAAGACGTTTCGCGCAACCCCTCTGCCATTGGCTTCTCTTCCGCTCTACGCCGGTATGCACGAAGCGTATCTGCGGCTACACCCTTCAGAGACGTGCCTCTGCGGTCCACGCCATCCCAACGATTGCCTGTAGCCCTGGGCTGCTCACCGCTCTGCCGCTCCCCGGAGGTACTCTCACCCGTCCTCGCCACATCCGCCTGGCCAGCCTTCGCTGCCACGTCTGCCGAAGCATCCTGAGCGCCCATCGCGCTTCTGCGAGTCATCTCCGGCTCCGTTGGTGCTGCCGGCACCTCTTTCACCTCTTCGGCGTAGGCGGCAGGCTTCGGCCGTGCCTGCTGGCGAGCTTCGGCTGCCTCCTGCTCCGCGATCGCAGCGGCCAGACTGCATTCCTCAGCAACTGCGGCATGTCTCTCGGCTTCCTGCGTATGCTGGATCGCGGCCTGCTCGGCGCGATCGAATGCCTCTTCCGCGGCGCGACGCAGCTCTGAACCGTTTGGTCGCTGACCCTCCAGACGCGTCGCTGCTTCCAGGGCCTCCCGTGCCGTTGTCAGGGCACTGTGAGCACGCTCCTGGCAGTCGCGAATCGCCTGGAATGCACGCTCACGCTGTTCTTCCACGGTACGAAGCCGCTGCATGGCCCGGAAGATGCGCCTGGCCGCAGAAAAGTCGCGGTAGCTGGCGCCATCCACCTCCGCCCAGGAGTAGAGAGCAGCTACGTCCTCCGGTAACTTCGAGGCCGCTGTCTCATTCAGTCTGTCCGTTGCCGGCCGGACCTCGTCCATCGCAACTCCGCTCCGCATCTGCCCGCATCAGGTGAGCAGGCCCGCTTGCCGCCCAGGCGCAACACACCCGTCTTTCCTTCGCTGGAAGGGCGACTGTCCCTTGTGATAAGGCTACGTTTGGGCCTCGACCGAGTCAACGGAAACGCCTACCACTTCCGGGTTACAAGCCGGGGGATGGCGCTCAACAAAGACGGTAACAGAGGAGGGAGATGGTGAGAGCGCTGGGGCTCGAACCCAGGACCAGCGCCTTAAAAGGGCGATGCTCTACCAACTGAGCTACGCTCTCACCCTTCCAGAATAACCGACAGAGGCCGCAGAGGTACATGGAGCAACACACCGGCGGCGTTTACCGGTAGACCCCACTGGAAAGCATATGGAGAAGGCTCCGTGCTGCTCTTCTCCGCGCTGCTTCACCGTTGCCCGTCAGCCCGCACCCGGCGCACAAGCGCCGTTGTCGAATAGCCCGCAAGCATGGGCAACAGCTCGACCCGCCCGCCAGATGCGAGGACCTCCGGCGCTCCTACCACGCGATCCGTCGTGTACTCGCTTCCTTTCACCAGGACCGACGGCCGAATTGCCCGAATCAGCTCCAATGGAGTTGCTTCTCCGAACAGCACCACAAGGTCCACGGCAGCCAGCGCGGCAAGCACACGGCACCGCTCCTGCTCACCAACTACCGGACGCAGTGGGCCCTTCAGACGGGCGACCGAAGCATCGGTGTTCACACCGACCACCAGCTTCGAACCCAGCCGGCGGGAGCTCTCCAGCAGGCTGATGTGTCCTACATGGAGCAGGTCAAAGCATCCGTTCGTGAAAACGATCGTCTCTCCTTTGTCCTGCCATTGCCGCACCTGCCGGATAGCCTCTTCCTGCGCGACGGCCTTCCTGGCAGAGTCGAAATGGGCTATCTCTCCGAGCTGCGAAAGAACCTCGCCCCTCTGTACCGGAACCGTCCCAAGCTTGGCCACTACGGTGCCGGCAGCCAGGTTGGCCAGGTGCAACGCGGCATCCAGCGAGAGACCACCGGCAACTCCGGCGGCCAGTGCAGCGATCACCGTGTCTCCGGCCCCAGAAACGTCAAAAACCTCCCGAGCCAGCGCAGGCGAGTGCAGGTCGACGCCTTCGTCTCTGCCGAGAACCTGTATGCCCCTTTCGCTCAACGTTACGGTGAGAAACTCAAGGCTCAACGCACGCACCATCGCACGACCAGCCGCAAACAGGGCAGGCGTATCGGCCGGAGCTACACCGGTCGCCAGCGCCAGCTCCGCCGCGTTTGGACACACCGTCGTCGCTCCGGCATAGCGCTGAAAGTCACGCCCCTTCGGGTCCACCAGTACCGGGATCCTTCGCCTCCGTCCCGCCTCCACCAGGTCGCGGCAGAGCTCCGGTGAGAGCACCCCCTTGCCGTAGTCCGAAAGAACAATTGCGTCCGCCTTCTCAGCCTCGCCCAGTGCTTGTTCCCGCAATCTCACGGCGGATTCACTCGCCACCGTCTCTGGGCCAGCCTCCAGATCAAAGCGCACCAGCTGCTGCGTCCGGCTCACGATGCGGGTCTTCAGCGTCGTGGGAGCATTCACCGGCACAAGGCCACTCGTGCCGATCTCCGCCCCGCGTAGCTCAGCGCGCAGGGCCTCTGCCGGCTCATCCTCTCCCACATACCCCACGAGGCTTGCGTGCAGGCCCAACCCAGCCAGATTCGCAGCCACATTCGCCGCGCCACCCGCCCTGCTGTACTGCCGCGTCTGGCGCAGCACGGGCACGGGGGCTTCGGGCGAGATGCGGTCCACCTCGCCCACTACATACCGGTCCACCATCACGTCTCCGGCAACAAGCACGCGCAGGCTGTGCGCCCGCCCTCGCAGAAACTCAGCGATAGCCGTTTGCATGCCGCTCACGCGAGCACCGGCTCCTTCGCGGCGCACATGTCGGCAAGTACGGCTTCATATGCGTCCATCAGCTCACGTGAGCTGTATTGCCTGGCATTCTGGACGCCCTCTAGACGGATCGTCTCCCTTTGCGCCCAAGCCGCTTCCATAGTCCTGGCTGCATTTTCCGGCGACTCCGGATCGATAAAGATGGCACCCCCACCTGCAATCTCCCGCAGCACTGCCCGGTCCGAGGTCACCACCAGCGCACCGCAGCTCTGTGCCTCTACTACCGGCCATCCGAAGCCTTCCACAAAGGATGGGAACAGCAGCGCTTCGGCTCCTGTGTACAGCGCCTCGAGCGCCCCATCCCCGATCTCGCACGCATCGTGTACCCAGCAATCCAGCCCTGCCTCGCGTGAATAGCTGAGCATGGCCTCCGTCCACGGTGGCCCTGCCATCACCAGTTGCATCTCCTGAAAGTCCTCTCGCTTCCGGAGCGCATGGAAGATGCGCAACACGCCAAGCCGGTTCTTGTACCAGTGATTGCCGCCCACGTGCAGCAGATACCGCTCCCTCTCACCCAGCTTCAGATGTTGGCGGACCGCTGCAACGGCCGCCTCCTGCGCAGGTACAAATCTACGGTGCATCGGATTATGGATGACACGGATCTCTCCCTCCGCACCCAGCGAGCGCAGACGCTCCGCCGTCGCGTGTGACACTGCCACGATTCTCCTCGCGCTGAGTAGATTCCTGCGGATCCATCGCTGCTGTATCCGGCCGGTCCATCCCACACACCGCCCCACCTGTGCCTCTGGAAACAGTCCTGCTGCGGCGTCCATGGCGATCGCGTCGTGGCAGGTGATGCTTGCCCGGTCCGGCGGCACGGAGCGGAGGTACACACTGTTCGAGTGATCACAGATGTGAACCGCATCCCACGCCTGCGCAAGCCGCCGGAGCCGCACCGGAAAAAGCACATACCGGTCGAAGTACCCCAGCCACTTGCCGAGAGCACCCTTTGCATAGAGGCCGCCTGCGCGCACCGCCGGCCGCTCGATCTCCACGATGTGGCCACGCGCACGCAGCTCGCGAGCCAGCATGGCCGCATAGCGATCCATGCTTCCCGCACGCTCCAGCGGATAGTTGCCGATCAGAAGGAGCCGCATCCCTTCAGCATAGCAATCGTCGAGGCCGTGCTGGCTAGAATGTCTAGGCATGCATTCCCTCGAA
This sequence comes from uncultured Terriglobus sp., assembly GCA_964246865.1. Taxonomy (GTDB): domain Bacteria; phylum Acidobacteriota; class Terriglobia; order Terriglobales; family Acidobacteriaceae; genus Terriglobus. The sequence goes on along the minus strand of CAXTSF010000007.1, from coordinate 2,430 downwards.
CATCTCCTGCCGGGAACTCTCGCGCAAATGTTCCACGCGCTCACCGGCCAGTGGCATGGTGAGCTTCGGTCGCTCCCGCACGAGCAGGACCTGCTGTCGTTGACTGTTCACCTGCACCGCGCCAACTTCGATCTCTGGCACCTGGAAGACGAGGCCCGCGACCTCCGCTCCTCCCCTGCGGAGATCGCTTCGCTGAAGCGGGATATTGATCGTGTCAATCAGCGGCGCAACGATCTCGTGGAGCACATCGATACCTCCCTGCTCGCCTCCCTCGCGGAACACGGCCTGCCTGTCTCCATCGCGCCGCTCCACTCGGAAACCCCAGGCATGATGCTCGACCGGCTCTCGATTCTGTCGCTGAAGCTCTTTCACACGGAGGAGGAACTACGCCGGCCCGGCTCTACGCCGGACCTTCAGCAAAGGAATGGGGCGCGCCTCGGCACTCTCGAAATGCAACATGGCGATCTCGCGGCCTGCCTTCGCATTCTCTGGCAGGAAACCCTGGCCGGCACACGACGCTTCAAGCAATACCGGCAACTCAAGATGTATAACGATCCTGACCTGAACCCCGTGCTCTACCGGGATGCCGCTCGCTAGTACCACCTTCGGGTGCTTGACCCGGCAACAGCCATTGCGTATAAACGCAAGCGAAAGTCGATCACGTGTGCCACGGCGCGAATTGACCAGTCCCTGTCACACACAAACAGCCCAATCAGGAATCACGATGGCCCCAGCCAAGATGCCCAGCAGAGCCGCAAAGCCCAACGGCAAGACCACTGTGCGGGAGTTCCCCCGCACGCTGGCCGGAACCGTCATCCCAGCTGCGGATAGCTCCCGCCAGGCTGCGCTCCAGGCCTATCAGGAAGCAGTGGTCCTGATGCAGAAGGGCGACTACGCCGCCGCGCATCCGGCGCTCCAGCAGCTTCTAGGCACCGCGCCCCCCGAGTTCCTTGACCGCGTCCGTATGTATCTGACGGCCTGTGTCGCGCAATCGCAAAAAGGCAAGGACTCCTTCGGCAGCGCCGAGGAGCAGTACGACTTCGCCATCTCCCTTCTGAATCGCGGCGAGTACGACGATGCCCGCGAGCACCTGGACCAGATTGCCGCCGGCAATCCTAAGGCCGATTACGCCTTCTATGGCCTCGCCCTGCTTGCATCCATGACGGGCGACGCGGAGAACTGCCTCCAGCGGCTCAACCGTGCCATTGAGATGAACGGCCGTAACCGCATCCAGGCCCGCTCGGACTCCGACTTCCAGAACATGGCCGACGATCCCCGCTTCACAGAACTCCTGTACCCCGAGGCATAGCGTCCGCACGCGATGGGCGGCCTGGTCCGTACATCTGTGCCTCTGACCGCACCCGACCCGATGCCCGAGCCAACCTCACCCTCTCAGCTTCGCGTGGTCGCCATCGGCGGCGGAACGGGCCTTTCCACGCTGCTGCGCGGACTCAAACACTACGTCCAGGTCACGCACACCCCCGGCACTCTGCCGCCCCACTGCAAAGACCTTCCCTGCCGCATCTCGCACCTTGCTGCCATCGTCACCGTCACCGACGACGGCGGCTCCTCCGGACGCCTCCGCGAGGACCTCAACATCCTCCCGCCTGGCGACATCCGCAACTGCATGACCGCCCTTTCCGAAGACGAGCTCCTGCTCTCCCGCCTCTTTCAGTTCCGATTCCCCGGCGAGGACAAGAGCTCCGATCTCGCCGGCCACTCCTTCGGCAACCTCTTCCTCGCGGCCCTCACCCACATTACCGGTGACTTTGCGCAGGCCGTGCAGATGTCTTCGCAGATCCTCGCCACCCGCGGTCACATCTATCCGGCCACCAACACCGACGTCACCCTTGAGGCCAACATGGCCGACGGATCCGTCGTGAACGGCGAGACGAATATCACCGCCTCCCATCAGAGCATCGTGGAGCTCTGCCTCAAGCCCGAGGACGCGCCACCGCTGCCCGAGACCCTGGACGCCATCGCGCAGGCCGACCTCATCACCATCGGGCCCGGCTCGCTCTTCACCTCGCTCATCACGAACCTGCTGGTCCGCGGCATACCGGAGGCCATCGCCGCCTCCGCCGCCACCCGTGTCTACATCTGCAATCTCATGACCCAGGCCAACGAATCGCTCGGCCTCACCGCGTCTCAGCACCTGGAGCGCATGATGGCTCACTGCGGCGGCCGGCAGCTCTTTGATTACGCCCTCGTCAACACCGCGCCCATTTCGCCCTCGCTGCTCGCCAAGTACGCCCGCGAGGGCCAGGAGCCCATTCGGGCCGACTTCGACCGCATCCGCGCCCTCGGTGTCACCCCGGTCCCTGGCAGCTTCGTCCACGAGGGCGACGTCCTCCGCCACGACTACGATCGCGTCGCCGAAGTCGTCCTGAATCTCCGCCGCCTGTAACTCCGCCCCCCCCCGCCTGTAGC
>CAXTSF010000006.1:35823-36568 GCA_964246865.1 uncultured Terriglobus sp. | reverse complement strand
CGGCCTGTCCCGTCGACAGCGACGGCAGCGACCAACGTGATCTCCTTTGGCTGAGTCACAGGACGAAAGCTCTTGCCGGAGTCCTGCGAGAACATAATGGCATTCAGGTCTGCGGTAAGGACCCGGGTTCCTTCGGTCGCGAGCATGCGCCAGCTATGCCCGGAAAGACCTGGGATGGCTGTCCAGCCCTGACCGTTCTGCCGCGAGACGAGCAGATTGTCCGCAGTAGCAGCGAACAAAGCCCCGTCCTCGGTGGAAAGCATGGCAAAAACACCGATATCGGATTGCTTGGGATCAGGGGCGCGAGCGGGTGCCTTGGCGATCAGGGCAGCTTTGGCAGAAGCCCGCTTTTGACGCCGTTGGGTACGTGCGGCCGTGACCACGCGGCCACCACTCTTCTTTACGACTGCTTTTGACCTGGCTGTACTTTTTGGGGCTGGTGATGGTGCGGCGGCCACGGTGAGACCGGTGCTCTGCCATTGACTTCCGTTCAAGCGGAAGACGCTGTGACGCGTCCCTGCCATGACCGTGCCGTCACCTGACTGGTTGAGGGAAAAGATGTCAGCGCCACCAAGGCCATCGCTCATCTGCCGCCACGTGAGACCACCGTTGTCGCTGACGAAGACGCCGCCCGCCTCTTTATCGTTGATGATCCCCACGAAGATGCGGTTCGGGTTGTTCCGGTCCGCCAGGTATGCGGCAATCTGACGGGCCGAAAAGCCGCGGTTCGACGGCGTGAAGCTCA
>CAXTSF010000006.1:22074-35813 GCA_964246865.1 uncultured Terriglobus sp. | reverse complement strand
TAGCAGTACACCGTTCCGGTCGGTTGCCAACAGGACGTGTTCCGTGTTTTCCGGATCGACGAAAACGTCATTAACAATCCACTCCGGGTGCGCGTTCCGGAGCCAGTTCTTGCCAGCATCGGAGGTGCGAAACAGACCTTCGGTGGTGCCTGCGAAGACGATATCGGTGTGTTTTGGATCCAGCATTAGGACGCGGGTCCGGCGGGCGGTCGACGGGATGCCCTGGACCTTGCTGAAGTGCGCGGCGGCGTCGGTGCTTTTGTAAATCCCAGAGCATGCCGAGACATAGACAGTGCTCGGTGTAGCCGGGTCCACGATGATCGAGAAGACATCCGAGTCATCGATGATGCCTTCCTTGATGTTGTTCCAGTGTTCGCCGCCGTCGGTCGTCTTCCAGGGCAGGTGCCACGTGCCCGCATAGATAACCTTCGGGTCTTTCGGGTCGATTGCGATGGACTCGATCTCATGGATCTCCGAGCTGCCCGCTGGGGAGATCAGCTTCCAGGATTGACCGGCGTCTGTGGACTGAAACACACCATCGAGCGCACCGGCAACGAGGGTGTGCGGCTCTGAGGGTGCCATTGTCAGTGCCCGGACCGAGTGCCCCCGCAGCTGAGCGTTTGCCGCCCATGTTTTGCCGCTATCCGTGCTGGTATACAAGCCGCCATCCGCGCGATCAAGCACCCACGCCCCGACAAAGATGTGATTGGGGGAGGCTGGATCGACGACGATGTTGTCGAGCACGAGGTCGTCACGTTGACCTACACGCGCCAGCCATTTCCAGGTGACGCCGCCGTCATGTGTGTCGAAAATGGAGCCATTCACCGTGCCGAGATACAGGTGCTGGTGGTCATGTGGATCTGCCGCAAGTGCGCGAGCGTCTCCGCCATCGGGGCCGAAAGGAAACCAGGGTATAGCCGCATGTACGGGCAGATTGAGAAACAGGCCGAAGCAGGTAAGCAGAAGACGTGCAGCAGAGAAGCAGGTCAATCTCATAGTGTTCCTTGAGTACTTAGACAGTGCACCCGTTCCATTTGTTACAGCAGCGCTCTTCATCCGGGGCGTCTTGCTGAGATGGAGATAGAAAAGGGGGGGCTGGGATACGCCCAGCCCGCCGTCGGCGTGATGCCTGGTGAGGTTATCGACGACGGTGGTGGCGGCGGCCGGTGGAGCGAGATGCCGTGCGCGGCTGAGCCTTGACTGCACTCTCATCCACGACGGTTCCCATATCGGCTGCCGTCGCTCCGGCGGGGATGAGGGTTGTGGTCACCGTCTTTGCGTCGCTCGATCCGGTGTAGACCGAGATACGCGAAGCATCGATGCCCTTCTCATTCACGAGGTAGCCCTTTGCGTTTTCCGCACGCTGTGCAGCAAGCTTCGGACCCTGCTTCTCACCGGAACCGGCGTTGCCGACCAGGCCAAGCTTGGCATCCGCACTCCGTTGCAGGTTGAGAGCGATGTCGTCGAGGCAAGCCTTGGCTTCGTTGTCAACACGGGCTGGACGGCGCGTATCGCGTTCGAAGTTGAGCACGCACAGGTTCTGTGTCTGCGGTGCCGGAGGTGCCGGCGGTGCATTGACCGTGACGGAGGTTGTGGTGGAAGCGGTCTGGCCCTTGTCGTCAACCACGTTGCAGGTGACGGTGATGGTGCCCGGTGCCGCGCCCGCGGTAGACAGGGTTGCCGTGGAGGTGCTGCCCGAGATGTTGCCGGCCGTAGCACTGTAGCTGTAGGTCAGAGGCCGGTTTTGGGGGCTGTTCGCCACAGAGGTGATGGTGGAGGAGTCTCCCGGAGCAACCGTGGACGGGCTGGCGGAGCAGGTAATCGTCGGCGGTGCTGGCGGGTTGATCGTGAACGGAACTGTGCAATCCGCAAACTGACCGGCCTTCACACCTTCACTCACATGGCCCTTGACGGTGTAGCTGCCGGCGTTCATGCCTGCGGTGTCAACATTGGCGACGTTGCTGGTGCCCGAGATCTTGCCGCCATCCGAGGTCCAGGAGTAGGTCGGCGTCTTCTTCGGATTCAGGTTGGCCGCGGTTCCCGTGACAGTGATCGGGTCACCCGCATATGCCGAGGTCGGGCTCGCTACGCAGGAGTAGGTGATGGGCGGTGGCGGGATAATGTGGCCGAAGTGAGCGACGATACCGCTCGAGAGCTGTGCGGAGCTGACGTTGGCGCGCCCACCGACTGTACCGGGGAAAGGAACTCCGTTGTAGGGGCCGTAGTTCTCGTGGAAATAAACGTAGTCAGCCTGGAAGAGGCGGAACGAAAACGCATGATTGAAGAACGGCAGGTCATAATCCATGCCGCCGCCAGCCGTGAGGGAGGGGCCCCACATATAAGGCTCGTGGTAGTAGAAGGCGGGATTGGAGCTGTTCGGGCCGCCAACGCGGGCTCCGCCGGCCAGACCATGGGCGAACACGGTGAAGTACTGCGTCGGCAGGCGGAAGATTGGGCCAGCCTCGGCAAAGTATGCGCCGTCGTTGTTGCCGTCCGGATGGGCAGCCAATGAAATCTCAGCACCGACAAACTTGTTGAAGTAGTAAGCTCCGCTGCCGATCGCACCGTAGTCCACGGAGCTGTAGGCGATACCCGAGGGCTTCACAACACCGTGCGGGCCCAGGTAGCTGTAGCCGAGGAACAGGTCAGCACGCGATGGGTTCGGTCCCGCGGGTGGTGCGGCTGTGGCGGGCGTACCCGGCGTGGTTTGCGCACCCAGGCTTATAGCACCTAGGCTGACTGCGCTTGCAGCCAGTAGAGACCGGCCTAGCTTGCGAAACTGCTGAGAAAACATGTGACTTACCTCCGCGAAATTCGTACGAAACAGCACCAGACAGAGTTTCTACTATCCAGCTTGTTCTTGCACCGCATTCTTTGCACGCCTCTGTTCCAGAATGGAACTGGTCCAGTGTGGAACTGGGAGTGCAAATCATCCTGATCGGCACGTTACCTCTGGTTTACATCACATGGCCACACGTACTGCCACGTCCTGAACCTTATCAGTAACGCGCCGCTGCCTTCTTCAATGAGCTATCCGATGTTCAAAGTACGAATTATGCTGCCCCGTTCCGCTTGTATTTTTTCCTGAAGCAGCGTGATGGCATAGAGCAATTGCTCAGGTCGCGGCGGGCAGCCGGGCACATAGATATCGACGGGAATGATCTGGTTTACTCCCTGCAAAAGCGCGTAGTTATTGAAGACGCCCCCGGATGTGGCGCATGCTCCCATGGAGATCACCCATTTGGGTTCGGGCATTTGTTCATAAAGCCGTCGAATGACCGGAGCCATCTTCTGCGACACACGTCCCGCGACGACCATCAGATCGCTCTGCCGGGGCGATGGCCGGAAGACCTCCGCGCCGAAGCGGGCGATGTCATAACGCGATCCACCCATCGACATCATCTCAATGGCGCAGCAGGCCAGACCAAACGTCATCGGCCATACCGAATTCTTCCGGACCCAGTTCACGGCGGCGTCCATGGATGCCAAGACTACGTCCTCTGGCTGATCCGGACCCCAGTTCACCTCGCGCAGCTTCTCCTGGTTCTTCCCAAAAGAGTCAAGTGTGCCGAAGATGTACCGGTCCGTTCCCTGTGAGGGCGGCACTGGACGCCCGGTGCTGGTGTTTTCCGCTGCTGGAAGACTCATGCCACCATTCTATGGCACTTCCGTAACTTTTTTGAGAGTTTGCGTCGTGTGGAACGATGGCAACGCACAAAGCCCTGGCCCTCTCTCGTCGGACATCCCTTCGCCGGACAGCGAATCGCGTCAGGCCCGGATCTGCGGGTTGCACCCGGTCGCCTCCAATTTCTGCTGGCTCTGCCCTTCCTGCCCGGCGAAGCTTGTGTACAGTAAAACGAACGCAACCCAACCTAAGTGCCCTTCTGCTTTGTTCCGTGGGCTCCATTCGCCACACGTGGCGAGTCCGCTGCTCTATCTCTCGAACTCGGGTGAACTGTATGCGTGCTGCTTCAAACCGCTTCACAAGAAATCTTTTTCGCTGCAGCGCTTCCCTGCTCTTTCTCCTGTGTACTGCGGCGGTGGCTCAGGGCCCTGGGCCGGAACTGCACGGTGTGACGGGTGCTCCGGTAGTGGCGGTGCAAAGCGGCGAGAGCTCAAGGCTTTCAGCGCTGGAAAAACAGAATGCCGAATTGCAGGTCTCCGTGGCCGCAGCGCAGTCGGCGGGTGACAACGGGTGGATGCTGGTGTCCGCCGCGCTGGTGCTGATGATGAGCATCCCGGGCCTTGCCCTCTTTTACGGTGGCCTGGTGCGCCGGAAGAATGTTCTCGGCACCATGATGCAGACCTTTGCCATGTGCGGCGTGATCACGGTTCTCTGGGCGCTGGTCGGATACTCGCTTGCCTTTGGCGAGAATCCGGGTCCACTGGGCGGCATGATTGGTGGCTTCGGCAACGCCCTTCTGCACGGTGTCGGGCTCGTTCCTGACAAAACGTACGTCACGACGATCCCCTTGCAGACCTTTATGGTCTACCAGCTGATGTTTGCCATCATTACGCCGGCGCTCATCACGGGAGCCTTCGCCGAACGTGTCAAGTTTTCCGGCATGCTCGTGTTTATGGTGCTCTGGGCACTTTTCGTGTACAGCCCGATGGCCCATATGGTGTGGGGCAAGGGAGGCCTGCTCAATGCCGCGCTCGGCGGCAGGTTTCCCTGCCTGGACTTCGCCGGCGGCACGGTGGTTCACGTGACGAGCGGCGTCTCGGCGTTGGTTACGGCGTTATTTCTGGGCAGGCGGCGGGGCTACCCGCGTGATCCGATGCCGCCCCACTCGGTGGTGCTGAGCTTTGTGGGAGCGGGGCTGCTGTGGGTGGGCTGGTTCGGCTTCAATGCGGGCTCCGCCCTGAATGCCAGCGGCCTGGCAACCTCGGCCTTCATCGCCACGCATTTTGCCGCGGCTGCAGCGGCATGCGGTTGGTCGGCCGCGGAGTGGCTCAAGAACGGCAAGCCGACTGCGCTTGGAGCCATCTCGGGAGCCGTTGCCGGGCTGGTGGGCATCACGCCCGCTTCAGGATTTGTGACACCCATGTCTGCCTTGTGGATTGGCCTGATTACGGGAATCTGCTGCTTCTCCATGGTGTTCTTTGTCAAGGCACGCTTCCGCTATGACGATTCACTGGATGCCTTTGGCGTGCATGGCGCAGGCGGCACCGTCGGCGCGCTCCTGACGGGTGTGTTTGCCAACAGTGTGGTCAATCCTATCTTCGGTGCAGGTAAGCCGACCGGGCTGCTCGAGGGGAATGGCCGGCAGCTGCTGAATCAAGGCACGAGTGTCGCCATCGCCTGGGTACTTTCCATCATTGGTACGCTCGTCATCCTCTTCCTCGTGGATAAGACGGTCGGCCTAAGACTGACGGCGGAGGATGAAGATGCCGGGCTCGATCTATCGCAGCACGGAGAAGAGGGATATCACTCCGAGCTGATCGCTCACTGAAGCAAAACGATTCTGGCTTGTTCCTTGACGGCTTGGGTCTGCCTTGCTGCACAATCGATCTGCCCGGCGGCTGTTCACGGGCACACTGGGAAAGTTGGGAGCCATGCAGAAGATTGAAGCCATTGTCCAGCCCGGCAAGTTGGAAGCGGTGAAGGACGCTCTGATCGAGATAGGTGTGGAAGGGATCACCATCCTGGAGGCACGCGGACACGGGCGGCAGAAGGGTCATACGGAGTTCTATCGCGGCCGCGAGTATTCCGTCGATCTGCTGCCGAAGATCAAGCTTGAGACCGTGGTTCCGGACTCCCTGGTGGAGCGAGCCATCCGTGCCATTGTGGACGCGGCGCATACCGGTTCGATCGGCGACGGCAAGATCTTCATCTCGCGTATCGATGAGGCGGTTCGCATTCGCAACGAGGATCGTGGCGATCTCGCACTTTGAGACTGGCGTGATCTGACGAGCAGCACAGGCTCCACAAACGAACAGCAAGGCTTTCGGCAGCCCCGGATCGGAGTGTGCGGTATGAATGGAATCTCCCTTCCCGCAGACAGCCCTGGAGCAGGGGCGGCGGCGCTCTATCGCTCACGGATGGCAGAGGCAGAGGCGGGCTTCGCCGCTGGTCAGATGTCCGGTAGAGACGTGCTGCAGCGGCGATCGGATGCGGCCGATACCTTTGTGCGCGTGCTCTGGCTATCGGAAGTCTCGGCGATGCAAGAGCTAGCAAGCGGCGTGGCGCTATTGGCCATCGGCGGGTATGGGCGCGCAGAGCTGTTTCCCCATTCCGACCTGGATCTGCTGTTTCTCTTACAGGACATCTCGCTCGAAAAGAAAGCCAGGGCGGCAATCCGCAGGGTAAGCCAGCAGCTTTGGGATAGCGGAAACCGCGTAACGGCAACAACGCGTGCACTCCCAGAATGCGCGGTGGTCGACCGGGACAATGTCGAGTTCACGCTTTCTCTGCTGGATGCGAGGCCGCTCCGTGGAGACGCCGCCATCAGCCGCGAACTCACCCACGAGATCGTGCCGGCGTTCCTGAAACGTGACAAAAAGGCGCTCACCGCGGGCCTGCTTTCCCTGAAGCAGCAACGGCACGGCAGGTATGGCAATACCCTCTTTCATCTCGAACCGAATGTGAAAGAGTGTCCAGGCGGTCTGCGCGATGTGCACATGTGCGGCTGGCTTGACCGGCTGATGCCCAGCGATGGCTCTCTTGCAACAAGCGAATTTCCCAGGGTCTTCGATTTTCTAGCGGCAGTCCGTTGCTTCCTGCACTTTCGTGCCGGTCGCGACAGCAATGTGCTTGATTGGCAGTCCCAGGACGAGGCCGCGAATCGGAGCGTTGGTGTTTTTCCGCCCGCGCCGACCCGCGATGCAGCAGGCTGGATGCAGCTGTATTACCGGCAGGCCCGGGTGGTGGAACGTCGACTGGAGCAGCAGTTGGATGCCCTTCCGGCCACGCGCTCTGTGCTGCGCCTGCCATCCACATTCCGCCGGCGTGCGAGCGCCCTGCCACAGGAGCTAACCGTAGAGAATGGGCGTATCAGGCATGCGGACCCTTCCACTGCTGTGCCGTTGGACACGGAGACGGTGCTCGATATCTTTCAACTGATTGCCATCGAGGGAAATCGCTGTGCTGCCGCGCTGGAAGCCGCGATTGAGAATTCACTGCCGATGCTCTCGACGCAGATGGAGGAAGGCGCGGCGCTTTGGAGCCGCTTACAAGCCATTCTTCAGGGCAACTTCGCCGGCAAGGCGCTCCGGGCGATGCACACGATCGGTTTCCTTGAGCTGATTATTCCAGAGTTCCACGGCATCGACGCCCTTGTGGTGAGGGACGCCTACCACCGGTATACGGTCGACGAACATACATTTGTGTTGATCGACCGGCTGCATGGGCTGAGCACGCCCGATCCTGGGCCGATGGCAGTATGGGCGAAGCGTTTCGGTTTGATCCTGGCGGAGATTGAACGCCCAAACCTGCTTTACCTGGCCGGGCTTCTGCACGACGTAGGCAAGGGCCGGGCTGCCGAGCATGCCCCTGAGAGTGTCCGACTCGCAGAGGGAGTGTTGCGCCGCTGGGAGCTGGACTCCTATGAGTCTAGTTCCGTGCTGAATCTCATCCGCAATCACCTCGAGATGTCCGCGGCACTGCGGCGAGATATCTTCGACACCGAGACGGTGCGCGCCTTCGCGGAAAAGGTGGAGACGCCTGAAGCATTGAGGATGCTCACGCTGTTCACGTACGCGGATATCCAGGCTGTGCACCCCGACGCGCTAAGCCCATGGAAGGCGGAAAATCTCTGGCGGCTGTATATCGCGACCTCCAACTTTCTGGATCGAAGCATGGATGGGGAACGGGTCGACTCGCGCGTTTCCAGTGAGCTGCTGCAGCAACTTGCAGCGCTGCTGCCGGGCGAGACGCGCAATCTGCTGCATTTTCTGGAAGGATTTCCGCAACGGTATCTGCACACCCGGTCTCCAAAGCAGATTCAATCGCAATTCCAGATGAGCCGGCTCCTTGGGGAGTCTGCAGTGCAGCTCGAGCTTCAGTGGCGGCCCTCAGAAAGCGAGATCACACTTGTCACTCCGGATCAGCGCTTGCTGTTTGCCCGGGTTGCGGGTGTGCTTTCCGGCTGGGGCATGAACATCCTCAGCGCAGACGCGTTCTCAAACGCCGCCGGTATCGTGGTGGACAGCTTCCGCTTTACCGATCCGTTTCGCACGCTGGAGCAGAATCTGAGTGAGCGAGGGCGGCTGGTTGAGGACCTCCGGCTTGCCATCTATGAGGAGGCGCATGCAAGCCGGATCATCGAGAGCCGCAAGCGGCGTCCGCGTAGGCAGCCGCTGGTGGAGATTGCTACCGCGCTTACCTTTGACACGGCATCATCCCCGAAGGCGACCATTCTGGAGGCCATCGCGCAGGATCATCCGGGACTGTTGTACAGCATCAGCCGCGCTCTGGCGGAGGCGCAGTGCAGTATCGAGGTCGCCGTCATCGACACCGAGGGGGACATGGCCATCGACGTCTTTTACCTGAAGCGAGACGGCAAGGCGCTGGACCCACCGGCGATTGACGATCTGCGTGCGCACCTCCTGGCAGCGATACAGCCTGAAACGGCATGAAGATCTCCTGGCGGTTCAACTTCCCTGAAGTGGACCCCGCCGCTGATTCTGCATCTTGCGGCCTGCCTCGATCACCTGCTTCACCGCCCGCCAGCGTTGGGGAAGGGACGAGCCGTGCATCGCGGTCACAAGAGCACGGAAGAGGTCATCGTGGAGGGCCGTGGATGCGTCATAGTGCCGTGTTGACCTGCCACGACGGGCAGCGATCACCTGCACAGCGGTCATCTCCAGCAGGCCTTCTATCCCGCGGGTAACGCCAAAGCCGCTTCGGCGGCGGCCTCCGAACGGGACACGAGGATCGGCGGTCGGCACGATCAGGTCATTGATCAGTACGGTTCCGACCTGCAGTTCCTCAGCCATCGCACGCGCCTCCACTTCCGTGCCGAAGATCGATGTTGTGAGGGCGTAGTCACAAGCCTCGTGCGCGGCAACAACACCCGGCACCCCTTCTACCGAGATCACGGTCAGCACGGGAGCGAAGATGTCCGCATTCGCGATTGCCATGGATGGACGGCCATGCAGCACCAGCACCGGCTTCATGCTTGGGCCTTGGAGATCGCCGACAATCTCTGCTCCCTGGTGGCTCGCATCGGCAAGGAGCTCGCGCAAGCGTTCGCGAATCTGTGGCGCGATCGGAACCGCTCGCACCTGATCCAATGCCGCCGTGAGCAAGCGAAGGAACTCCTGACGGTGTTCCGGACCCGCGTCCACCAGCAGGACCCTTCGCGGTGCCATGCAGGTGGCGGAGCCGTTCAGACGCATGCCGAAAGCGAGTGCCTTCACCACTCGATGGAGATCCGCGGACGGTAGTACGACGACAGCGTCGCAGCCGGAGAGCTCGGCAACGCAGGGGATCAGCATTTCCGCGAGACGCCGCAGTAGAGCCTGACCTGTTTGCGCAGATCCGGTGAAAAATACCTTGTCGACACCGCGCGCGATCTCCTGCTCAGCCGCATCAACGGAATCCTCCGTTACCCGCAGAAGTCCCTGGGGCAGACCGGCAGCGGCAAGGGCGCGCGCAAAGATATCCGCGGCTGTCTTGCCACCGCGACCCGGCTTCCAGATCACGGCATTGCCTGCGGCAAGCGCCTGCAGCGCCTGCACACCAGGCAGCAGCAGAGGGTAGTTGGAAGGGCCAATGATCAGCACGGTGCCAAAAGGAACCCGCCGGACTTCACTCCGCGTCCCGAGCAGCCAGAACGGCAGACCGGAGCGCCCGAGATGGTTGGTTCGCAGGACCTTCGCGGCTCGATTCTCGAGAAATTTGCAGGCTTCGAGCAGAGGCAGAACCTCCGCGGCAAGTGTGTCGGCGGTGGTGCGGCCAAGTTCGGGCAAAGCTGTCGAAGCGAACTCCTGGGCGGCGGCGGCAAGCCGGTAACGCGCGGATTTCAAGATCGCCAGCCGCCGCGAGATGGGGATCGCCGCCCATCGCTTCTGCACTTCCATCAGATGTGCTCTCCCATCCGGCTCCGTCAACCAAGGACCAGAGCCGTTAGCATCAAGGGTATGACATGGGAGTCGAAAGCCGGCGCGACTGCCTCCGCGCCCATCCGTTTGGTGGAGGTGGAGAAGCGTTACGAGACAGCTCGCGGGGCCTTTGTTCTCTTTCGCCAGCTCAGCTTCCAGGTGAACGCCGGCGAGATGGTGGCGATCACCGGAGCAAGCGGTGCCGGCAAGAGCACTCTGTTGCACCTGATCGCGGCACTGGATCTGCCGACCTCCGGTGAGGTGTACGTTGGACGCGCGTGCGTCAACCGGCTTACGGCACGGCAACAGGCAGACTTCCGCAACCAGGAGATAGGCTACGTCTGGCAGTCACACGACCTCTTGCCCGAATTCACCGCTGAGGAGAACGTGGCCATGCCATTGCTGGCCCGCGGCCTGCCAAGAGCGCAGGCTCTGGAGCAGGCGTCCCACTGGCTGAACGAGGTCGAACTGAGTGACCGGCGCGAGCACCGCTCTGGCGAGCTCTCGGGCGGCGAACAGCAGCGGGTGTGTCTGGCGCGTGCGCTGGCGTCGGAGCCCGCAGTTCTCCTCGCCGATGAGCCCACGGGCAATCTCGATAACCGGACAGCAGAGGTCATCTTCGCTCTGCTTCAACGCGTTCATCACGTACACCGGCTGACGACCGTTCTGGTAACGCACAATGCGGACTTTGCGAGACGGTGCAATCGCGCGCTGGTTCTACACGATGGGGCGTTTGTTGACGGTGCCGCCGAAGCGTGAACCTGCGTCGTTTTCCACCGGACGGCGTCTAAACCTTACGTTCCAAGCCCGTTTTTGCTGATAGGGTATGCCTACCTTTCGGTGCAGCACCTGCTAACCGGCGGTACTCAGTTCGGGGGCATTAGACTAGAGGAACAAGAGATGTGGGAGTGGGTGCCTGCCTCCGGGCCTGGCACCCGGCCTGGATGTTTCCTTACCGGTTTCCGCCGGAAAGGGAATGAGCAAGGAACCATTGGTCTGGACGCGGGCAATCGCGAAAGGGCGCAAGGGGGAGCATGTTCGAGCGTTATACCGAAAAAGCGCGGCGCGTGATCTTTTTCGCGCGATACGAGGCCAGCCAGTTCGGCTCACCGTACATCGAGACGGAACACCTGCTGCTGGGTTTGCTGCGCGAAGACAAGGCGCTGACCAACCGGTTCCTCCGTTCGCATGCGTCGGTCGAATCGATTCGCAAACAGATTGAAGGGCATACCACCATCCGGGAAAAGGTTTCGACCTCAGTCGACCTGCCCCTTTCCAACGAGTGCAAACGCGTACTGGCCTATGCCGCGGAAGAGGCGGAACGGTTAAGCCACAAACATATCGGTACGGAGCACCTCCTGCTGGGGCTGCTGCGCGAAGAAAAGTGCTTCGCCGCAGAGATCCTGATGGAGCGCGGCCTGCGTCTTCCCGCGATCCGCGAGGAGCTGCAGCGCACCACACAGGAGAAGCCCGCCGCGCAGAGCGGTGGCAAGCAGCAGCGGCAGGGAAACAGCGAGCAGAGCATGCTTGCCGAGTTTTCGCGTGACCTGACGCAGGCTGCCATGGACCAGCAGCTGGATCCCCTGGTGGGCCGCGATGGTGAGGTGGATCGCGTGATCCAGATCCTCTGCCGCCGCACCAAGAACAATCCCGTGCTGATCGGCGAACCCGGCGTGGGCAAGACGGCAATTGTGGAAGGGCTGGCTCAGAAGATCGCCGACGGCGATGTCCCGAGCTTCCTGGCAGACAAGCGCGTACTTTCACTCGATCTTTCCCTCATTGTCGCCGGCACCAAGTACCGCGGCCAGTTTGAGGAGCGCCTGAAGACCATCATGAAGGAATTGATGGAGAACCAGAACTCCATCGTCTTCATCGACGAGCTGCACACGCTGGTGGGCGCGGGCTCAGCCGAGGGATCGCTGGATGCCGCGAACATTCTGAAGCCGGCGCTCAGCCGTGGCGAGATCCAGTGCATCGGTGCAACTACACCTGCGGAGTTCCGGAAGTCGATCGAGAAGGACCGCTCCCTCGAGCGGCGTTTTCAAGCCGTCAAGGTGCCGCCTCCCAACGAGGAAGATGCCATCAAGATCATCATGGGCATCAAGGATCGCTACGAGAAATTCCACGCGGTCAGCTACACGGATGACGCCATCAACTTCTCGGTGTCACACTCCAATCGCTATATCCCGGATCGTTTTCTGCCGGATAAGGCGATTGACCTGATCGACGAAGCTGGCGCTCGCGTTAAGCTGCGTCAGACAACACTTCCTGACGAGTTGATCGAGGTGCAGAAGCGGATCAAGTTCATCGTGCACCGCATGGAAAATGCGATAGCGAATCACGAATTTGAGAAGGCGCGCTTTTACTCCGATGAGGAACGCAAGGAACGCGAGAACCTGCGCGCACTGCGCGATAAATATCACCTTGATGATTCCTCCTCGGGCATCGTCACGCGCGAAGACATTGAGGATGTGGTTAGCCGCTGGACGGGTGTTCCCATCACCTCGATCAAGGAAGAGGAGACGCAGAAGCTGCTTCGCGTGGAAGAGGAGCTGCACAAGCGTGTTATCTCGCAGGACAAGGCCATCAGCGCGCTCGCACGTGCCATTCGCCGGTCCCGTGCAGGGCTCAAGAACCCGGCCCGCCCCATCGGTTCCTTCCTGTTCCTTGGGCCGACGGGCGTCGGCAAGACAGAGATGGCCAGGACCCTGGCGCAGTTCCTCTTTGGCTCGGATAAGGCCCTGATCCGGTTCGATATGTCGGAGTTCATGGAGAAGCATTCCATCTCCAAACTGATCGGTTCGCCTCCGGGTTACGTCGGCTATGAGGAGGGCGGCCAGCTTACGGAACGGGTCAAGCGCAATCCGTATTCGGTGGTGCTGCTGGATGAAATCGAAAAGGCTCACCCGGATGTCTTCAACCTGTTGCTGCAGGTCTTTGAAGACGGCCACCTGACGGATGGCCTGGGCAACACGGTCGATTTCAAGAACACGATTCTCATCATGACCTCCAACATCGGTGCCAAGCACCTGATGAAGCGCGAGGGGCTCGGCTTTCAGTCGACCAAGGATGAGGTTGTGCTTGAAAAGATGGAGGAGATGGTGAAGGGCGAGGTCAAGCGCACCTTCAACCCCGAGTTCCTCAACCGTCTTGACGAGATCATCGTCTTCACGGCGCTCTCCGATGCTGACCTGATGCAGATTCTGGAACTGCTGGTGCAGCAGCTGAATACGAACTTGGTGCATAAAGCCATCACCATCTCGGTCAACGACGAAGCCAAGAAGTGGATTCTTGATAAGACGCTGGTGGACAGAACCTACGGTGCACGTCCGCTACGCCGTGCCCTGCAGCGCTACGTGGAAGATCCTCTTTCGGAGACGCTGATCGCAGGCGGTATCGTGCAGCGGCCCGCGTTCCTGGAGGTGTATCTGGACAACAACCAGCTTCACTACCGTCCTGTTGCGCAGGAAGGTGATGAGCAGATGGCAGGGAGTGTTCTTTCGCTCACGTAGTACAAAGAGAGACGGTTGCCAAAGGAAAGGGAGGCTCAAGGAGCCTCCCTTTCTTTTGGCCCTCCCTTCCTTTCCTTTCAGCCCAACCTTCCTTCTCGAAGATTTCCCCTGGACCTCACTGGAGTGCTGAGGGTGCCCCTTTCCACAGGAGAGATCTCGCCTTGCCTGTTGAGGATGCAGACT
>CAXTSF010000006.1:0-22064 GCA_964246865.1 uncultured Terriglobus sp. | reverse complement strand
CGTAGTCCAACGAGAGACGGTTGTGGAAGGAAGGGAGGCTCCTTGAGCCTCCCTTCTTTTTGGCTCTCCCTTCCTTTCCTTTCAGCCCAACCTTCCTTCTCAAAGACTTTGACCTGGGCCTCACCGGAGTGCTGAGGGCGCCCCTTTCAATAGGAGATATCTCGCCTTGCCTGTTGAGGCAGGCTCCGGTCATGTTAGCGATACCCTGACGGCAGCTGCAGCCTAAGGGAGCCCCGCTAGAGTCCTCGCCCGCACAAATATTTTGGTGAACATGGCGCGATCCAGCCGTCCGGTGTTGGTGTTGCGCAACGATGGATGGTAACTCGCCAGTAGCGTTATACGGTTGGGAAGGACGTGCTCGGCTCCATGGCCGAAGGTGTAGGGCCTGCGCGAACTCAGAATGCCGGTGCCCACCAGGTAGTTGAGATAGCCGTCGAAGGCGATGCGCCCGAGTGCCACAACGACACGCAAACGCCCCAGCGCTTCAATCTCGGTCGAAAGGTGCCCGGAACAGTTGCGAATTTCGGACGGCGTGGGCTTATCCTGCGGCGGTGCGCAGCGGCAAATGGACGCAATCCGCGCATGACGGAGCCGCAAGCCGTCCTCGCGCGAGGTTGCGAGCGGCTGCGAGGCAAACCCTGTCTCGTACAAGACCGGGTACATGAAGTTGCCGGCACCATCACCCGTGAACGGTCTTCCGGTGCGGTTCGCTCCGTGAGCGCCCGGAGCCAGACCCAAGATGAGCACCCGCGCCGCCGGATCGCCAAAGCCGGGAACCGGTTTTGCCCAGTATTCCCAATCCAGATAGGCGCGCCGCTTCGTTTCTCCTAAGCCGCTGCAATAGGTACGAAGACGCGGACAGCGCTCACAACCGATGATCGTGGTGTGAAGGGTATCCAGTTCGGAACGGATTACCGCGATAGGAAGGCGTGCCATTGGCTTCTCAAGTAATGTTAGCGTGTGGTTTGCCGCAATAAGCGGCGGCTCTGGCGAGCGGGAAACAGGAAGCGGGTGGCGTGAACGAGTCGTGGTGGAGGCGGTTTCTACGAAGCGAGGACCGGCCGAAGCCGCAGGCGATACTGGCACGCTCCGGTCTGCTGACGGCGGCAGTGCTCGCGTGCGTTCTGCTGGCAGTCGGCCTGCTTTGGCGGCAACGCGGCAAGGGCAACTTCCACCGGCTTACAGCACCAAAGGCGATCGAATCTGCGCCGGCTGTCCGTCCGGGAGGCCAGGATGCCATCCTGCTGAGCCGGCTTTCACTGAACAGCGCCGTTCCGGAGTTTCTCTCGGCGGAGCTGTTGCCCGGTCTCGGTATGCGCGTTCTTCAGCTCACGGTCAACTTACCGGAGGCCGGAGAGGTTCCGCTTATGATCGCGCCCAGCCTGAATGAGTTAGGCGATGCGTCCGGAAACGAAGGCGAGAGTTTAGGTGCACCCTTTTCTGTAGCGCTTGACACTAGGCCAAAGAGCGGCGGTTCAGCCCCTAACCCGGACCTGCTCGGACGTGCCGCAGACGCCGTGGAAAGCAACGCCATGCCGGATGGTGGTTCGGCCACCGCAAAGTTTTATCCCACGGTTACGGACCCAGACGGGACTACGAGGGAGCATGGCATTCAGGTGACGGTCAATGTCCTGCTGAGCGGGCGTGCCGTGGATCTGATGATGACCGCGAGGAATCTGACGAGCGAGCCGCACGATGTCGTACTGCGCTGGGGACCTCGCTTTCGCGCGGCCTCCGGCAACTTACAGGATCTCCGCCTGCTTGTCCCTTCGAGTGAGCGCCGGCTCGGAAATTCCGCGACGTCCGTCCATGGCTCCGCGGAAGACTTCTCCGGAGCCAGCGGAGCGCAGCTGGGCAAGGCCGCGCTGAATGCCACCTACGTCAACCTGAAACGCAGCTTCCTGGGAAACGGACCCGTTGTTGAACTGCGCGACATGCACAACGCTTTCGGGCTTCGGTTGACCGCACTGAGTCCCTCGATCCACAGCCTGCACGTGGAAACATCTCCTGACGGCAAAACAGTGCAGCTCGCTTACAGTACGGCAGAGGCGGCTGGCCCTCGGGCGGAGGTTCCGGGTGTCCCGCCTTTGCGGCCTGGGCAGCAGATGCAATGGAAGGTGCGCCTGGAGCTCGCGCCGCTCGCTGCTGACAAGGCGTTGCCGCAAACAGGCGGATTCCCGGCGCAAACCCCATAGCGGCACTCCCGGTTTGACCCCCTCTTCTGTGGTCCGTACGATGAAAGGGACGAGTTACCCTGCCGCAGGATCGCGGGTGTAGCACGACGTACCTTATTCCCGAAGGCAAAGATTTTGACACCGAACGATGCAGTAGATGCAGTCACCGACGCTTCTCCGCAGGACATGGCTTTGGCGCAGCCTGAGCCGTCCACCACCAGCGGCGAGAACGCCTCTCCGGAACATACGCACGCCCACACACACGGTCCTACGCTGAACCCCGAGCTGATGCGTGAGGTTGCCGTCGAGGTTCCTGCGGATGAGGTCTCCCGGACATACAGCCGCATCATCAAGCGCTATCAGAAGCTTGCACGCATTCCTGGATTTCGGGCCGGCAAAGTGCCCGAGTCGTTAATCCGGAAGCGCTTCGCGAAGGATCTGCGGCAGGAGGTCATGGATCAGCTTGTGCAGGAACGCTTCCGCACGGAGATGGAGACGCAGAACCTGAATCCCATCTCACAGCCGCAGATCACGGAGTTGAACCTGAACGACGGTCAACCCCTGCGCTTCCGTGCTCAGTTTGAGGTGCTGCCCGAGATCGATCTCTCTGGCTACGACGCAGTTACAGTCGAAAAGCCGCATGTGGCCGTTGACGAGAGTGAATACGATGCCGAGCTCGACCGGCTTCTCGACAGCCACGCCACCGTGGAGACAGTGGAAGAGGATCGCGCTCTCCAGGATGGGGACTGGGCCGAGATCAGCTTCAAGGGTACGCGACAGAATCCTGCCGAAACGGTGACCGAAGGCGAACCACCTGCCGCGGCACCGGAGCAGGAGGTCAATGGGGAAGACGTTCTGGTCGAGGTCGGTGGAAAGAATACCCTGCCCGCTTTCAACGAAGCGCTGCGCGGCCGCAGGGTCAAGGAAGAGTTCAGCCTGGAGGTTGAATACCCGAAGGACTTCGGCGACCTCCGCCTGGCAGGCCAGACCATCCACTATGACGTAACGGTGGGAGCGATCAAGCGGAAACAGCTTCCCGAGCGCGATGCTGACTTCGCAAAGCTGCTGGGAGACTACGACAGCTGGGATGGTTTCACCTCAAAGCTGCGGGAAGATCTCACAACGCGCAAGACACAAGGTGCCGAGATGGAAGCAAAGGGTCATCTTGTGGATGCCCTCGTGGGGCGCTTCCAGTTCCCTGTTCCTGAAAGCTTCGTTCAGCAGCAGATAGACGTTCGTCTGGAGCGTGGCTTGCGCGCGCTGGCGCAGCAAGGCATGCCCGAGGAGCAGATGCGGCGTATGGACTTTCCGCGGCTTCGTGAGGCTCAGCGCGAAGAAGCTGTCAAGGAGGTCAAGGCCTCCCTGCTGCTGGACCGCATTGCTGATACCGAAGGCGTGCAGGTGAGTGAAGACGACGTCGAGCGTGAGCTGATGATGTTGTCAATCCAGTCACGAGAGCCGCTGGAGACAATGCGCGAACGCCTCAGCAAGGACGGGACGCTCGCGCGCATACGGGAACAGATGCTTCGCGAGCAGACCGCGACCCGGCTCTACGAAAAGCTCGCCTAAACAGAGTCACAGAGAATTGAGGGGATATACATGGGTCTAATTCCAATGGTGCTCGAGCAGACGAGCCGTGGGGAGCGTTCCTACGACATCTACAGCCGCCTGCTTCGCGACAACATCATCTTCCTGGGAACGCCGATCGACGACAACGTCGGCAATGTCATCATTGCGCAACTGCTCTTTCTTTCCGGAGAAGATCCGGAGAAAGACATCCAGCTGTACATCAACTCGCCCGGTGGCTCGATCAGCGCAGGTCTCGCGATCTACGACACGATGCAATATATCAAGAACGATGTGTCCACGCTCTGCATCGGGCAGGCTGCCAGCATGGGCGCGTTTCTCCTCATGGGTGGAAAGAAAGGCAAGCGCTTCACCCTGCCGAACTCGCGCATCCTGATCCATCAGCCGCTGATCATGGGCGGTGGCATTCAGGGCCAGGCGACCGAGATCGATATTCATGCGCGCGAGATTCTCCGGATCCGCGAACGCATGAACAAGATCATGGCCGAGCACACCGGCCAGAGCTTTGAACAGATCGAGCGGGATACCGATCGCGACTTCACCATGGGTGCGGAGCAGGCGAGAGAATATGGCATCGTCGACGACATCATTACGCGCCCACGCACCACATAATCCGCAAAGCATACCGAACGAAAGCCCGGCTTCGTGCCGGGCTTTTTCTTGGCCGCCTCTTCCGCACGAAGCACATTTCCATCTCTGGGCGTGTGCAACAGCGTACGACTTTCTAGGCAGAGCGAATGAGCCGTTAGTTGTGCGGTATAGCGCTCCCTGGCGCTGGAGCGTGCGTATCGAAGACGCGCATCAGGTGTAAACTTCTCGTGTCCGGTGCGGGTTCACGCGCCTGTCAGGAGTTATTCGCCGAATGAAAACATCGAAGGGCTCCGACGACTCACTCCGCTGTTCGTTCTGCCATAAGTCGCAGGATGCGGTCTCAAAGCTGATCTCGTCCCCATCCGACTATCCGCGGGCCTATATCTGCGATGAGTGCGTGGCTGTGTGCAACTCTATCCTTGAGGACGATCGCGGTGA
The DNA here is from genome assembly GCA_964246865.1 of uncultured Terriglobus sp. GTDB lineage: Bacteria > Acidobacteriota > Terriglobia > Terriglobales > Acidobacteriaceae > Terriglobus. Next base: position 17,274 of record CAXTSF010000006.1, on the reverse strand, counting down.
TGCGCAGCCCGGTGCCGCTCCTTCGCACCTGCCGAAGCCGCATGAGGTCAAGGCATTTCTGGATGAGTACGTCATCGGCCAGGATTTGACGAAGAAGAAGCTCGCCGTAGCCGTCTACAACCACTACAAGCGGCTGCAGATGAACCGGACCCGTGGCAACGATGTGGAACTGGCGAAGTCAAACATCCTGCTCGTCGGCCCAACCGGCTCCGGGAAGACGCTGCTCGCACAGACACTTGCGAAGATGCTCGATGTTCCCTTTGCGATCGTAGATGCAACCACGCTGACCGAAGCCGGATACGTGGGTGAGGATGTCGAAAATATCATCCTGAAGCTGCTCCAAGCGGCAGACGGAGATGTGCAACGTGCCCAGAGCGGCATCATCTACATCGACGAGATCGATAAGATTGGCCGGAAGGATGAGAACCCTTCCATCACACGCGACGTAAGCGGCGAGGGAGTGCAGCAGGCTCTGTTGAAGCTGCTTGAAGGGACGGTCGCGAACGTGCCGCCACAGGGCGGCAGGAAGCACCCGCATCAGGAGTTCACGGTGGTGGATACCACCAACATTCTGTTCATCTGCGGTGGGGCCTTTGTGGGCCTGGAAAAGGTCATCGGACGTCGCGTCGGCAAGAAGGCGCTGGGCTTCAAAACAAGCGACATGTTGGGCAAAGAGGTGGAAGTTACACCGATCCGGCCTCAGCGCGATACGGAACTGCTGCGTCAGGCGGAGCCTCAGGATCTGCTCAAGTACGGTCTGATTCCGGAGTTCATCGGCCGTCTTCCCGTGCTCGGTATTCTCGATGAGCTGGATGAAGCAGCCCTGATCGACATTCTCACCCGTCCCCGGAATGCGATCCTCAAGCAATATCAGAAGCTGTTCGAGTACGAGGGTGTCAAGATCACCTTTACCGCAGAAGCAGCTTCGGCCGTGGCGCATGAGGCTCTGCAGCGCAAGGTGGGCGCACGTGGTCTCCGCATGATTCTGGAAGAGCTGATGCTCGACCTGATGTACACCATTCCGACCAACAAGAAGATCAAGGAACTGGAGATTACGGCAGATATGGTGAAGGGACGCAACGTGACTCTTCCTGTGACCCTGGAGAAGGCGGGTTAGCCCGGCACCGGACAGCACGGCAGCGCACGTTTACAGGCCGCAAAGCATCGCTTTGCGGCTTAGCTGTTTCTGCGCACGGCTTTCTAACCAATTACAATCACGTGAAGGCCGGCCTTGCCGAAGCGCATCTCAGCGCCGGGCACTGCGTCTAATGAGGAGATCATGACAAAGCCATCAGAGACGCCCAACGGCGAAGTTCGCAAACTACCCATGATGCCCATCCGCGACATGGTCATCTTCCCGCACATGATGACGCCCTTCGTCGTTGGGCGCGAGTCCAGCGTCCGCGCTCTCGAAGAAGCCCTGAACGGCGATCGCAAGATCTTTCTCGCCACCCAGCATGATGCGTCCATCGACGAGCCCAGCGCAGACGACATCTTCGCGACAGGCACCATCGGCAACATCGTCCAGAGCGTAAAGATGCCGGACGGCAATATCAAGGTGCTGGTAGAGGGCGTGGAGCGCGCCCGTACCCTGGAACTGAATGACGAAGACGGCTTTTTCGTCGCGACCGTTCGCACCGGCAGCACTGAGCTGGTGGTTACGCCACAGATCGAGCAGCTGATGCAGCGCGTGCAGGGGCTCTTCGAGCAGCACTCCAAACTGCAGCAGTCGTTGAATCAGGAAACGGTCGTAGCCTCTGTTCGTACGGACGACCCGCCCCGGCTGGCCGCCACCATTGCGGCAAATATGCAGCTCTCCATCGAGGAGAAGCAGCAGATTCTGGATGTATTCGATCCCGCTGCCAGGCTGACCCGCATCGCCGACGTCCTGGATATCGCGATAGAGAAGCTGAATGTCGACCGCACAGTTCAGTCACGGGTCAAGCGGCAGATGGAGCGGGCACAGAAGGAGTACTACCTCAACGAGAAGATCAAAGCGATCCAGAAGGAACTTGGGCGCGGCGAAAAATCAGAGTGGGATGAGCTGAAAAAGAAGATCGAAGCCGCGGGCATGCCCAAGGAGGTCTTCGACAAGTCAATCCAGGAACTGAAGAAGCTCGAAGCCATGCCGCCCATGTCGGCAGAGTCCACCGTATCGCGCAACTACCTGGACTGGCTGCTCGCGGTGCCATGGAAGAAGCGTTCCAAGGACATTCGCTCACTCGATTTTGCAGAGAAGGTGCTCAACGAGGATCACTATGGCCTCGAGAAGATCAAGGACCGCGTTCTCGAGTTCCTCGCGGTTCGCCAGCTCGTCAAGAATCCAAAGGGTTCCATCCTCTGTTTCGTTGGGCCTCCGGGCGTCGGCAAGACCTCCCTCGGTATGTCTATCGCCAAGGCCACCGGGCGTAAGTTTGTCCGGATGTCTCTGGGCGGCGTACGGGACGAGGCGGAGATCCGTGGACATCGCCGCACCTACATCGGATCGATGCCGGGACAGATTATCCAGTCGATGAAGAAGGCGGGCACAAAGAATCCGGTCATCATGCTTGACGAGATCGATAAGATGGCTGCCGATTTTCGCGGCGATCCCGCCTCCGCACTCCTGGAGGTTTTGGACCCTGAGCAGAATGGCACCTTCCAGGACCACTACCTCGACGTTGAGTACGATCTGTCGCAGGTCCTCTTCGTTGCAACTGCCAATGTGCTGCACACGATCCCGGGTCCGCTGCAGGACCGCATGGAGATCCTGCGTCTGCACGGCTATACCGAGGTAGAAAAGGTAGAGATCGCCAAGCAGTACCTGCTCAAGAAGCAGCGCGAGGCCACCGGTCTGACCGAAGACAACATCGCCTTCGCCGACGACGGTGTACGCGAGATCATCCGGGCCTATACGCGTGAAGCCGGTGTGCGTAACCTGGAGCGTGAGATCGGGAACGTGTGCCGCAAGGTCGTTCGTCGCGTTGTCAAGGACACGGAAAAGCACACGAAAGAGACAATCGACGCTGCCAATCTCCACGACTTCCTCGGCGTACCGCGCTTTCGCGATTCGCAGGTGCAGGAGAAGAGTGAGATCGGCCTGGTGACAGGTCTTGCCTGGACCGAGGTCGGCGGCAGCATTCTGCAGGCTGAGGTACAGGTCTTGGACGGCAAAGGCAAGCTGACCATCACCGGCCAGCTTGGGGACGTGATGCAGGAGTCTGCACAGGCGGCCATGAGCTATGTGCGCTCCCGGGCGCAGCACCTCGGCCTTCCGCGTGACTTCTACCGGAACATCGACGTGCACGTCCACGTGCCAGAGGGTGCCATTCCGAAGGACGGTCCATCTGCCGGCATCACGCTCGCGACGGCGCTCACCAGCGCTCTGACCAAGGTGCCGGTCCGCCGGGATATCGCAATGACTGGAGAGGTTACGCTCCGTGGCAAAGTGCTTCCGATCGGCGGACTGAAAGAGAAGCTGCTGGCAGCACATCGCGCCGGCATCTTTGAGGCAGTCTTGCCTGCAGACAACCAGAAGGACTTTGCCGATTTGCCGGACCTGATTAAGAGCGAGATGAAGCTGCACTTCGTTTCGGAGATGGATGAGGTACTCAAGCTGGCGCTCGAAGGACGTATTCCCGAGCTGGCTGAGGAGAAGCCGGAGGCACTGTCTCAGGTGCCGCCCCCGCCGCCCATGTCCATCCCAGCGCAGCCGCACCAGTAGCAGTTTCGCAATCCCAACAGCTAAGGGCCGATACCCAGGGTACCGGCCCTTAGCTTTGCCCGATTGCGATCAGGCGGAGCGGCGTCCGCTGATGAAGTGGAAGATCGCTGAGATGATGGCGAAGACCAACAGTAAGTGCAGAGCGAGGTGTGCTCCGTGGTACACCACGAATCCACCGATCCACAACACAAGCAAGACGAGCGCGATGATCAATAACATAACAGCCTCCAAGGAATGACGGGGCCGGAGCCGGCCCATCCGCATATAGGAGAGACATGCGTCTTGCAGCGTTGCATCTCACGCACAAAATCGTCCGAGCCTTACGCGGTGCCATCTTGAAGCTCAGCCGCCAGCAATCGACGGAATAAACATGACCTCATCATGATCCTGAAACGCATAGGCCTTGTCGCCGAGGAAGCGGATGTCCTCGTCATTGACATACACGTTGATGAATCTCCGCAGCGATCCATCCTCTTCCCGAATGTGGGCTCCTAGCTGGGGAAACCGCGCGCCCAAATCGTTCACCAGCTCCGGCAGGTTTGCGGCATCGGATGTGAGTTGCTTCGTACCATCGGTGTGTCGCGCGAAGGCGGCTGGAAGTAAGACTCGAATGGACAACTAAACTCCTCCTGTCAGCGCGAGTTCAGGCTCGACGGCCGATTTGCCATCGAGTTCGTCGAGATAGGCCTCGAAATCGGCGAGCTTCGGACGAATGGCGCGTCCAAGATCGAATCGCCCTGCAAGGCAGTCGGTCGTCTTCAGGCCATTCCCGGTGATCACGCTCACGGTCACCTCGCTGGGCGAGATGCGGCCGCTCTGATACAGCCTGGCCGTTGCCGCTGTGGTGACGCCACCTGCTGTTTCGGTGAAGATACCCTCGGTCTCGGCCAGATCCTGAATACCGGCGATCAGATCCTCGTCGGAGACCATCTCTGCCCATCCGCCGAGTTCCTGAATCAGCCGCGAGGCATACGGGCCGTCAGCCGGGTTTCCGATCGCAAGGGAGCGTGCCACGGTGTTCGGGCGCTGTGGCGTAATCGACTCCGTACCGTCCTGAACCGCCTGAGCGATCGGCGAACATCCAGTCGCCTGCGCGCCGAAAAAGCGAACCGGCTTTGCATCGACAATACCCAGATAGACCAGTTCGTCGAAAGCCTTCCGGATCTTCCGGATCAACGACCCGCCCGCCATCGGAACGACCACATTGTCCGGCAGCCGCCAGCCAAGCTGCTCGGCAATTTCATAGCCGACCGTCTTCGACCCCTCTGCGTAGTAGGGACGGAGGTTCACATTCACGAAGCCCCATGAGTACTGATCCGCGATGAGAGAGCACAGCCGGTTGACATGGTCGTAGTTGCCATCCACACGCACCAGACGGGCGCCGTAGATGAGCGTGTTCAAGATCTTTGCGGGCTCAAGATCGGCAGGCACCAAGATGCACGCTTTCAGACCCAGACGTGCTGCCTGCGCCGCGACGGCATTGGCAAGGTTCCCTGTGGAAGAGCAGCCGACTGTTGTGAATCCGAATGCCTGCGCATTTGCCAGCGCAACGGCCACAACCCGGTCTTTGAAGGACAGGGTTGGAAAACAGACACCGTCATTCTTTACAAACAGGTTGCCGGTACCGAAACGCCGCCCCAGGGCTCTCGCCCGCAGAAGCGGCGTATAGCCGACAGGAATATCGGGGACGAACCCCTCAGGGATCGGCAGGAGTGCCCGGTATCGCCAGAGACTCGGCGGGCCGGCTTCAATTGAGGCCCGTGTAATACTGCCCTTCACGGCCGCGAGATCATAGCGCACCTCAAGCGGGGTGAAGCTTTCATCACACATCGATAATGGTTGATTGCCGTAACTCTTCCCAGATTCCTTCGAGTACAACTCATACGGTGTACACGCAACCGGCATGGATCCTTCTCCTGAGCGGAGCGGTGACGAGCGTGCGACTCTTCTCTATACGGGTGGCGCTGCGGCAACGCAGCCGGAAGGAAGTCTGATTATACGGACGAACAGCTTTTGCGCATCATGCCCTGCTGTCTGCCGCATCTCATGTTCCCTGTTGCCTGCCCAAGCTTCGGTCAGGACCCACCAGGAGAGAGGTGACACCGGTACAGACTTGTCCGGTTGTCGTGGCGTCACAGGGCTCGTCCCTCAGCCACTCTTCATGAAACTCACCTCACGACAAGCGTGAGTGTGATGTGTGTAACTCTAGCATCGGCTTGGTAGCACCGCAAGCGACCCACCGCTCGCTACGGCGTGTGCTGCTGCGCTGACTTTCTCGCCTTCTTGGCAGCACCCGTGTTTGCCACGAACTGTTTTCCCGTCTTTGAGCCAGACACCTTCTTCTTATCGGTGGAACGCTTCTCCTCGGGGGAGAGATCTTTCCATGCCTTCTCCGGAAGGTACCGGTGCATGCCGTCCTCGCGCTTCGCCGGTTTACCGTCAGCCGTGGTCCAGTGCTCCTCGCCCCAGTCCATCAGGTGCTTCTGTGTCTCATCCGGCGCGCTGGCGTAGCCGCCGCCTTCGGCCTCATATTCGCGGGCCACCATCTGCGCCTTCCGTGCGCTCCACTGTCCGGGGTTGCCACCCTTGTCTCCGGCCATCACCAGCCCCTTGATGCGCTCGCGCAACTCGGGATCCGTGTACTTCTTCGCTGCTGCCTTAGCGCCCTGGGTCGCCTTCTTCGGGGCCGGTGCAGACTCTGCACCCTTCTTCACAGCTTTCTTGTCCGCATGTTTGGCCGCACTCTTCGCAGAGCTCTTGCCGGAGCCTGCCTGTGCCACACTCTTTTTCGCAGATGAAGTCGCCATCCAAGCCTCCAGCACCGTGGGATGCGGAGTCTTCGCGGCAAGAGGCTTTACAGGTGACTCACCATGGCCTTAACCCCGGTCACGAACCGCTGCGGATCAAACTCGGTACGTAGAATTTCGTCCGGGCAGTCCGTTAGTATGGCCACGCGCCAGTTACACACGAAGGCGACCAGCTGCTCCGGCTGCGCGGTTTTAATCTCTCCGCACAAACTCTCCGCCGAGCTGATGTGAAGCTCATTTTCAACGTCAATCAGCACAAGATCATACTGCTTGGCCCAGAACATGGACAGACCCTCATCGACGGAGAGCGTAGAATCCACCTGGAATCCAGACACACGCAGAACCTGATCCCGCAAGGGCCGCAACGACTCGCGCCCGCACACGTGAAGAATATGCCTGCTCTCCGATTCCTGTGAGTAAAGGTACATGTCAAAGGCGAGAATACCCCAGCAATGCTTAAGAAAAGGAATGTCTCTCGATAGCGCTAGTTTATAGAAGTTATCGTCGCGTCGCTCTTCAAACCACGAAATACTTTGCCTGGGGATGGTGCACAATCAGCGCATCCGTGCTCTGCTCCGGTTCAAGATGGTACCCCTCCGTGAGCCGCACACCGATTGTCTCCTCGGGCCTGAGCAGCGCGAAGATCTTCGTCTGATCCTCCAGATTCGGGCAGGCTGGATAGCCGAAGGAGTATCGGGAGCCCCGGTACTTCTGGTGAAACAGGTCGCGCGTCTCCGGTGCGTCTTCCTTGCCGATACCCAACTCCTGCCGGATACACCGGTGCATGTACTCGGCCGGCGCCTCCGCCGTCTCGACCGAGAGGCCGTGGGCGTAGAGATACCGTGTGAAATCTCCTGCGTCGAAGAGGCGCTTCGTCACCTCGCTCGCGCGCGATCCGACCGTGACCACCGAGAATCCGATTACGTCCATCACACCACTCGCCCTGGGCTGGAAGTAGTCCGCAATCGAGAGCAGCCTGCCTTCGCGCTGACGCGGGAAGTTGATGCGTAACAGCTCGCGGGTATGATCCTCCGGATCGTAAACGACACAATCGTTGCCGTCACTCTGTGCCGGATAATAACCGTGTACCGTCTTCGGCTCAAACCAGCCCTCGGACTTCACCTCCTGCCATAACCCATGCAGGATCGGACGGTACTTCTCCTCGACCAGTCGCATATAGTCGGTGGCGGATGCGGTCTTCAGCTGCCACTGATTCTTGAACAGCGCGATCTCATTGATGTAGCCAAATAGCGTGTCCAGGTCGAAGTTGCGCGTCACGCGCGCACCCCAGAACGGCGGCACCGGAATATCCGGAGCATCCTGAACGGATTTTGATCGCTCGGAAACGATCACGGCCGGGGCCTCGGTAACCGGTGCCTGCGCTCGCGCGAAGACCTTACGTGTACTCCCGGCAGAGAGCAGCTTCTCTCGCAACGAGAGGTCCTCGTCGGTCAGATCGCTCATCACGTGCAGGCCGGCAAAGGCGTCCTCGGCGTAGAAGACAGCGCCGCGATACTCCGCCCGCAGATCGTCCTCGACATACTTGCGCGTGAGCGCCGCGCCGCCGCAAATTACCGGTATCTGCGAGTCGATGCGCTGAAGATCCTGCACCACATACTTCATCTCCAGCGTCGACTTCACCAGGAGGCCGCTGAGACCAATCGCGTCTGCCTTGTGCTCCTGCGCCGCCGCGATGATCTGGTCCGAAGGGATCTTGATGCCGAGATTGATCACCTTGTAGCCGTTGTTGGAGAGAATGATATCGACCAGGTTCTTCCCTATGTCGTGCACATCGCCCTTCACCGTCGCCAGCACGATTGTGCCGCGCTGCGTGCCCTCCACCTTCTCCATTTTGGGCTCGAGATAGGCCACGGCCGCCTTCATCGTGGCCGCCGAGTCCAGCACACTTGGCAGCTGCATCTTGCGCGCGCCGAAGAGCTCGCCGACTGTCTTCATGCCATCCAGCAGCACAGTATTGATGAGTTCGAGAGGCGTGTACTGTTGCAGCGCCGAATCGAGCACCGCAGTCAAGCCGCGTTTTGCCTCATTCAGACCGATGCTGCGCTCGCCGTTGATGATCATCCACTTCAGCGCGTCATCGTCGCTGTCCACGGGAGCGGCCGCTTCCTCCTGCTCCTGCCCGGCCTCCTTTGTCAGGCCCGTGAAGTAGTTCATGTAGACCTGCAGCGGATCCAGGGAACCCTGCTCGCCGCCCTCCAGAGCCGCGGCCTGTGCTCCGGCACCATCACGGAAGATCAGCTTGCGCGCCAGCTCCACCTCCACCTCGGGAATCTTGTACAGCGGGTAGATCTTGCTGTAATTCACGATCGCTGTATCCAGCCCGCGGTCTACGGCTTCCTTCAAGAAGACCGAGTTCAGCACGCGCCGTGCATAGGCATTCAGGCCGAACGAGATGTTGGAAACACCGAGAATCGTCTTCACTCCCGGCAACTCCTGCTTGATCCGCCGTACCGCCTCGAGTGTCTCGATGCCCGCTGTGCGATAGTCCTCCTGTCCGGTGGAGATGGGCAGTGTGAGCGCGTCGAAGATCAGGTCCTGCGCGCGCAGACCGTAGGTCTCCGTAGCTAATTTGTGGATGCGCTTCGCGATCTCCACCTTCTTATGCGCGGTAAGTGCCATGCCGTCTTCGTCGATGGTCAGTGCAACCACGGCAGCGCCGTACCGCCTTGCCATGGGCAGCACACGGCTGGTGCGCTTCTCACCATCCTCCAGGTTGATGGAGTTGATCACTGCTTTGCCCGGGATCCGCTTCAGCGCCTCCTCAATCACATCCGCCTCGGTCGAATCGACCACGATCGGCGCAGGAACCCGTGTGGCAATCTTCTCAAGCACGGTGTTCATGTAGGCCATCTCGTCCTCGCCCACCACCGCGCAGCAGACATCCAACATCTGCGAGCCTTCGTTCACCAGGCGCTTGGCCATCGTCAACACACCTTCCATGTCGCCTGCGCGAACCAGGTCGCGGAAGTGCGCCACACGTGTCGTCGTGTTCATCTCTTCGGCGATGATCACCGGCTGCCCGTCCACCTCCAACGGCACCGATGTGAAGGCCGACGACGCTACCGAGACTGCCTTATTCTCCCGCTTTGCCGGCGTTACGTTGGCAACCGCCTCCGCGACAGCGCGGATGTGCTCCGGTCCGGTACCGCAGCAGCCGCCCACCACCTGCACGCCGTACTCCTCCACGAAGCGCTTGTGATATGCCGCGAGCTCAGCCGGCGTCAGGTTGTAGTGCGCATGGCCGCCAACATTCTGCGGCAGACCGGCATTCGGCAGCACTGAGATCGGCGCGAGCGCATTCCTGCACAGGAAGCGCACACCGTCGTTCATCTCCTTCGGCCCGGTGGCGCAGTTCATCCCAAGGATGCTTGGATTGAACGGCTCCAGTGCCGCCAGGGCAGCGCCGATCTCCGACCCGAGCAGCATCGTGCCGGTCGCCTCCAGCGTGATCTGCATCTGGATCGGCAGCTCCCTGCCCGCAGACCGCATGGCGTCGTGACAGGCGGCGAGGGCAATCTTCGCCTGCAGCAGATCCTGCGATGTTTCGATGAGCAGGATGTCGACGCCACCCTCAATCAACGCCTCTATCTGTTCGCGATAGGTGACTGCCATCGCGTCATAACCGATGTGGCCAAGCGAAGGCAGCTTGGTTGTGGGGCCGATCGATCCTGCAACAAAGCGGGGCCGCGACGGCGTGGAGAACTGGTCGGCCACCTTGCGCGCCAGCCGGGCTGCCGCCAGATTCAGCTCCCGCGTCCGGTCGCCGATCTCATACTCATTCAGAACAATGCGGGACGAACCGAAGCTGTTCGTCTCCACCACATCCGCGCCTGCCTCGAAGTAGCTCGCGTGGATGTCGCGGATGATCTCTGGCCGCGAGAGCGTCAGCAGTTCGTTGCAGCCTTCCTTGCCCCAATAGTCATCCACCGTCGGGGAAAGCTTTTGAATGCTGGTGCCCATCGCGCCGTCGTACACAATGACGCGTTCGTTCAAGATCTCTAGAAAGCCTGCCATCGTCTCCGCGCTTCTGTGCGCGCCACCGCACCCCACCAGAATAACGGGTCGACTTGCATCAGACCGAAGCCGCGATCCCACGGCTCCGCAGCATGGGCCCGGGCTCCGCATCGCGCCCTCGCCAGGCCCGGTACAGATCGGCTGGGTCGCCGGTGTTGCCTCGCGACAGCACCATGCGCCGCAGCCGGTCACCGTTGGCCCGGGTCAGGCCGCCGTTCTCCTCAAACGCGGCAAAGGCATCCGCATCCAGCATCTCCGCCCACAGGTAGGCATAGTAGCCGGCCGCGTATCCTCCGCCGAAGAGGTGCGCGAAGTAGCTGGACCGGTACCGTGGCGGGACGGCGGGGAGCGCAATCTGTTTGCGCTCCAGGGCCTGCCGCTCGAACTCTGCCGTATCGATGACATCCGCATCGGCGCCCAGCAGGTGCCATTGCAGGTCCAGCTCCGCCGCGGCAAGCACCTCGGCAAGCGCAAAGCCGCCGTTGAAATGCTCGGCGTCGCGCATACGCTGCCGCAGATCGTCCGGCATCGGCTCGCCCGTTTGGCAGTGGCGCGCATAGCGGGCGAAGACCGATGGCTCGTTTGCCCAGTGCTCGTTGAATTGCGACGGGAACTCCACAAAATCGCGCGGCACGCTCGTCCCGGAGAGGCTCGGGTAACGCACGTCGGAGAACAGGCCGTGCAGGGCATGTCCAAACTCGTGGAAGAGCGTCTGCACCTCATCCCAACTCAGCAGCGCATCGCCGCCACTAGCCGGCTTCGTAAAATTGCAGATATTGCAGATGATGGGTGTCTCTCCCAGCAATGTGGACTGCGTCGCGAGACTGTTCATCCACGCTCCGCCCCGCTTGGACTCGCGCCGGAAGAAATCCACATAGAGCAGCGCCAGGTGGCTGCCGTCTGCTTCGAAGACTTCATACGTCCGCACATCCGGATGCCACACAGGCAGGTCCGTGCGAACCTGGAAGCTGATTCCGTACAGCGACGTTGCTGCGAAGAGAACTCCCTCTTCAAAGACGCGATCCAGCTCGAAGTACGGTTTCAGGTCGTCCTCCTGCAGCAGGTACTTCGATTTGCGCTCTGCCTTGGCGTAGAACGCCCAATCAAACGGCTGCAGTGCCGCATCTGGATGCTCCGCACGGAGGAGCTTCTCCAATGCACTTCGCTCCGCGTCTACACCGCTCCGCGTCGCCGGCATCAGCGCGTCCAGGAAAGCGATCGCCTGCTCCGGCGTCCGCGCCATCTGGTCCTGGAGCTTCCATGCGGCAAAGCTCGGATAACCGAGCAGCGCGACCTTCTCTGCTCGCAGCCGCGCCATGCGCGCGATCCTCTCGCGCGTGTCCGCGGCGTCACCCTTCTCGTTGCGCTCCAGCGACCGCCTCCAGAGCGCCTCCCGCGTCTCACGATGCTCCAGCGACGCCAGAAAGGGCTGTTGCGTCGTGTTCTGCAGCGTAAGCAGGTACCCGGACATTCCACGGCCTTCCGCAGCAGCGCTCGCCGCGGCAATCTCCTCCGCACCAAGACCGGCCAGCATAGCTTCCGACTCCACGTGCAAGCCGCCCTCACGGACACCCAGCATCACCCGCGTCAGGAAGTCGGCCTGCAGGCTGGAGAGCTCCATGTTGATTCGTTTCAGATCCTCCTTTGCCTCCTCGTCGAGCCGCGCGCCGGCACTCACGAAGTCCTGATAGGTCGTCTCGAGCAGACGCATTGCTTCGGCGCTCAGCCCGAGCTCCGCACGCCGGCGATACAGGCCCTCCACACGCTGGAACAGCTGTGGGTGCATCGAGACTGCATCGCTCGCCGCCGACAGCTTCGGGGCAAACTCCTGCTGCAGCTCCTCCATCCTCGGCGTCGTGTGCGCGCTCGCTAACGAGAAGAAGACGTGGGACACCCGGCGCAAGAGACTGCCGCTGCGCTCCAGCGCCTCCAGCGTGTTCTCGAAGGTAGCCGGCTCTGCTGCACTCGCGATAGCCTCTACCTCCGCCAACTGCTCGCGGATGCCCTCCTCGAAGGCAGGTGCATAGTGCTCCTCCTGGATCTGGTCAAAGGCCGGCGCGCCGTAGGGGAGCGAACTCGGCGAGAACAGCGGGTTGGCAGCCGCAGATCTACCTTCAGGCGCGGCAACGGCACTGGCCATGGTCTCTCCTTGCTTCCGTTCTGTCCAGGTCGCGCGAGGGCTTTCTACGCGAGGATGTCCGTGACACTCGCTGTCGTGACCGACCCAGCCGAAGAGGTCTGGGCACCTACCAGCAGATCTTCCTTGCGCATCACCAGGTTGGTCGCGTTCAGGCTTGCCAGCTCAAAGCCGTGACCATGTGTAATTGCGTCTGTGGGGCACGCTTCTACGCAGTAGCCGCAGAAGATGCAGCGGTTGTAGTCGATGTTGTAGACCTTCGCATACCGCTCGGCCGAGCTGATGCGTACCTCTTCTGTATTCTCCGCGGCCTCAATGTAAATGCAGTTCGAGGGGCACGCGGCGGCACAGAGAAAGCACGCCACACACTTTTCAAGGCCGTTCTCGTCGCGCTGCAACTGATGCTTGCCGCGAAAGCGCTCCTGAAACACCGCACCGCGCATCGGCCCCGGACCGTCGGGATAGTTCTCGACCTCTGTGGGCTGTAGCATCTCCTTGAAGGTGATGCTCATCCCTTTGGCGATTCCGGTGATGTTCTTGACGATCGACATGGCCTTGAGTATACGCCGCGGCTACCGTACGCTTCAGGCATGTGCCCACGCATGAATGCACGCTATGCCTGTGTTTTGGCCGCTCTTCTCGCGGCGTCACCTGTATTCGCACAAGAGGCGGCGTCGCCCGGTGCGGGTAAGACGATGGATCATGCCATGCCCATGGATCACAACACCCCGTCCCCTGACCGAAAGGCGGCCGTCGCCTCGCGGGACCTGGCCCTGACCGGCGCGGATGGGACGGCGAGGGTCATCACCACCGCCGACCTGAAAGCACTGCCCCACATCACCGTGACCGTCACCAACGGCCACTCGCACAAGCAGGAAAGCTATAGCGGCGTCCCGGTGCTCGATGTGCTCAAGCTCGTCCCTGCCATGCACACCAACGGCAAAGCGCAGCCACTCACGACGGTGGTTGTCGCGGAGGGCACGGACGGCTACCGCGTCGCAATCTCCCTATGCGATGTGGACCCCGGCTGCCGCAGCGGGCAAGCCATCGTGGCCGACGCGCAGAACGGCCAGCCGCTCACCACAACCGGCCTCTTTCAGCTGATCCTGACCGAGGACAAGATGCCGAAACGTTGGGTGCACAACCTGAGCGCCCTCACCGAGCAGACGGTCCACCCCTAGCGCCCGAATAGGTGAAAACTACGGCCGTAGGAGAGGTCTGCACGTTCGTGCTCGAGCTTGCCGGATCACCTTCCCATGTTGCGGGGCGACATTCCGCGGTAGAGCTCAAGGCTGAGCGGCAAACCGATCGCAACTTTCATGCAATCCCGAGTTTGGTCCAAAGTGTATCCACCTTGGACTTCACCTCCGGCGACATCGTCAACATCTCGGGCCACGGCCGGGTGAACCCTTCCGCCGCCCACTTCCGGGTGGCGTCGATGCCCATCTTGGAACCGAAGTTCGGCAGGCGCGACGCATGGTCCAGCGAGTCCACCGGCCCCAGCGTGAACTGGATATCCCGCTCCGGATCGATGTTGTTTGCCGTCCGCAGCACCACCTCACCCACGTCCTGGACGTCGCAGTCCTCATCCACCACCACTATGCATTTGGTGAACATGGCCTGCCCCAGGGCCCAGATCCCACTCATCACCTTGCGCGCATGGCCCGCGTAGCTCTTGCGAATCGACACGATCATCAGGTTGTGGAACACACCCTCCGCAGGCAGGTTCACGTCCACGATCTCCGGCAGTGTGAGCCGCATGAGTGGCAGGAAGATACGCTCCACCGCCTTGCCCATCCAGGCATCCTCCATCGGAGGCTTACCCACCACTGTGGCCGCGTAAATCGGATCCCTGCGGTGCGTAATCGCTGTCAGGTGAAACACGGGATAGTCGTCGGGCATGGTGTAGAACCCCGTGTGATCGCCAAAAGGGCCTTCACTGCGCAGCTCGCCGATCTCGACATAGCCCTCAAGGATGTACTCCGCCGCCGCGGGCACCTGCAGATCCACCGTTTCACACTGCACCAGTTCCACCGGCGACTGCCGCAGAAACCCGGCGATCAGAAACTCTTCGATCTCTGGCGGTGCCGGCACGATCGCGGAAAAGGTCATCGCCGGCTCGGTCCCGATCGCGACAGCGACCTCCATGCGTTCGCTATAGATCTTCGACACAGTGACGCTCGGCAGGCTGCCCTGCCCTGCAGCCATCGCGCTTCCGCCTGCGGTCATCGCCATCAGATTCACGCGATCCGCCTCTGTGACCGCTGCCGCGCGCAGCCGGTCGCGCAGGTGCTCCGCCGCATTCTTCTGCCGCTGCCAGTGCATGCCCGTCGTGCGCCCGTCGTACACCTGCATGCGGTACATGCCCGTGTTCCGCTTGCCCGACTTCGGATCCTTTGTCATGACCAGGGGAAGCGTGATGAAGCGGCCGCCGTCGGCCGGCCACGTCTGCAGCACCGGCAGATCGAGCAGGTTCACCTCCTTGCCGAGACGGATCACCTCCTTGCAGGGTGCGCCACGCGACTCCACCACCTTGGGAAAGAACGACCCCATCTGGGCCAGCATCGGCAGCATCTTCAGTTTGTCCAGGAGGCCGCTCGGCATCTGCGGCTTGAGCAGCGTATCAATGCGCGCAGCCACCTCGTCCAGCGACTCCACCTCCAGCGCCATCTTCATCCGGCGGTCGCTCGAGAACTGGTTCATCAGCACGCGCGCACCGGGATGACCCTTAACATTCTCAAACAGCAGCGCCGGACCGCCCGCGTTTGACTGGCCACGATGCAGCTTTATGGAACGGTCCGCGATCTCCGCCATCTCCAGGATGGGGTCGACCTCTGCGCGAATCCGCTTCAGTTCCCCTGCCCTGTCGAGCCGCTTGACCCAATCCCGAAGGTCCACATATGCCACTGCAACACCCGCTTCCCGGCACTCGAATCCGAGGCACCACCGCTATCCTAGCTGGGTTGGGGCGGCTCGGGTTGGCGCTGCCCAAGCCAGTCTCTGTAAACGTCTGCGCGTCAAAGCGCCGACGTATCTCCACGGAAGCGACACGCTTACTCACCGTTGATCCCGAGATACAGAAAAGTGCTCTAGACACGAACCAGGATGCGTTTGCGCCACAAGAGCCAGTTCGGCAGAAAACACAACACCACGAAAGCAATGGCAAACAGCAACGATGTGTTCTGTGTCGACCCGTGACGAGCGAACACATCTTGGTACACGCCACGCCAAAGACTTACCCTTGCCGCGGCACCTGGGTAGTGGATCAGCGATCCAACCTCAACCAGCACCTCCGACACCACGTAAGCGACAATTGCGTTCGAGCCGAAGATCAGGAGCGGCCAACTGAGCGCGCGCACGCCTCTGTGCCGCTCTCCCAGCCGGAGGACGTCGAAGATCGAGTGCATCAGCGCGAGCCCGGCAAACGAAAAACCGCCAGCAAGCAGGACAAACGAGCTGCTCCACAGATTCTTGTTAATGGGAAATACCAGATTCCAGAGAAGTCCACCTGTCAGGCACACCAGCGCCGCTATCGCAAGCAGGCGTGCCACTGACCACCTGTCCCGCTGCACCGCGAGCGCGTCCTGAGTCGTCAATGCCTGACCTGCAAGGACGCCAAGCAAGGCCGTCCCAATTGCTGGCAGGGTGCTCAACACGCCTTCCGGATCACTTACCCTCCGGTAGAGCACCCCTGTGTGCATCCAGCGTTGCGTCCAAGCGGTGAACCCGCGATCCACCCACGAGGTCAGGTTCCCAACCTCGTCCGAGATAGGAATATCGCGCCCTGGCAGGCCGAAACCGGGAACCGGAACGAAGCGCATCAGCGCCCAGTACCCAACCAGCAGGGCCACCACCGTCGCCAGAAGCGGCCGCCAACGGCGCACATACAGATAGAGCAGACCGGCAAGCAGGGAGCAGATTGCAATGCGCGTGAGCACACCGAAGATACGCATCTGCGCGAAATGAAAACGAGGAACGATCGCCAGCACAAACTGAATTGCAAAAATGAACAGGGTGCGCCGAAGCATCTGCAGCGCGATCTGGTGCCGGGCCACACCCCGGCGGAGCCGGCCGTCGACTGAAAACACAATCGAGCAGCCGATCAGAAAAAGAAAGTTCGGGAAGACGAGATCGGTTGGTGTCCAGCCATTCCAGTTCGCGTGCTCAAGAGGTGCATAGATCCTGCGTCCATCCCCCGGATCGTTCACCAGAATCATGAAGGCGATTGTGAGGCCGCGCAAGACGTCCACCGACACAAAACGCTTTGCCGTCTTCGCTGGTTCCATGAAGCGCTACGCTGCCAGGGATGTCGGATGCGCTTGCATGGGCGCAAACAGGAGAAGGATACCGACCTCGCCGCTCTCGATGGTCAGGGGCATCATATGCAGATCGAAGGCAGATCGCCTGCCATCGACAAACACCTGCTTATGCCAAAGCGAGGTCGGCATATTTTTGCGCAGTGCCTGACCCGCGGCTTTCACCGTTTCGTCATCCAGCAGGGAGGCAACACCCTCCACTGTCGACTCGCCTTTCAATAAAGAAGAGAGTGGAAGGTTGGTCTGCAGTGGCTGTTGCTGCGCATTGAGAAGGAT
>CAXTSF010000005.1:31699-36828 GCA_964246865.1 uncultured Terriglobus sp. | reverse complement strand
GGAGATCACGCAGTTCACCTACTTTCAGCAGTGTGGCGGGCAGGATCTGGACCCCATCTCGGGCGAGATCACCTATGGCCTGGAGCGGTTGACCCAGTTTCTGCAGGACGTGGACTCGATCTATGACATCGCCTGGGCTCGCCAGCCGGATACGGGCCATGTCACGACCTATGGGGAGATCCGTCTGGCGGAGGAGGAGCAGTTCTCCGCATACAGCTTTGATTTTGCAGATGTGGCAAGGCTGTGGACGCATCTGGAAGCGTACGAGTCGGAGTGCCTCGCATTACTAAAGCAGGTGGACTCTCAAGACGATGGAGCCGATGTTGACAAGGGCAATCCCGAGGCCGTTTTAGAAGCGCACCGCCGATTTCCGGTGCTGGGCGCCTATGAACTCGCTCTGAAATGCTCGCACATCTTCAATCTGCTGGACGCACGCGGCGCCATCTCTGTGACGGAGCGCGTCGCCGTCATGGCGCGCATTCGCACCATGATCGTCGGCGTTGCAAAGGCGTATACGCTGCAGATCCACAGGGTGTCTGCAGGGGAGGGAGCGCGTGGCTGACTTCCTTCTGGAGATTGGTTTGGAAGAGGTTCCGGCACGCATGCTCGCCAACGGCGAAGCCGAACTGGCAACACGTGTCGTAGCGATGCTGCAGCGTGAGCGCCTCGCCGGCCCAGCGGCTGCGACGGAGAGCTTCTCGACGCCTCGACGGCTTGCGGTACTGGTTCACGGTGTTGCGGGTCGGCAGGCGGATCAGGTGGAGGAGCTTCTCGGGCCTCCTGTCAAAGCCGCTTTCAAGAACGGTGTGCCGACGGTGGCAGCGGAGTCGTTTGCACGAAAGACCGGTGTCGCTGTGGGCGACCTGCGGACCGTCACGAATGCTCGCGGGGAATACCTTGCCGCCACTGCCAGGCAGGCCGGCAAAAGCTTCGGGGAGGTAGTTGCTGCAGCCCTGCCCGGAGAGTTCGCCGCCATCCACTGGGCAAAGACGATGTACTGGCGAGCCGGCAAGCAGGAGCGGTTTGTACGGCCGGTGCAGTGGATCGTGGCTCTGCTGGACGGCGAGATTGTGCCGGTAGCTTGGGCAGGCATCGCTGCCGGCCGAAGCACGTTCGGTCACCGCGTACTTCACGGCCCGGCTCCGGTTCAGCTCAGCGACCCACAGCAGTATCGGGAACGGCTGCGTGCCGCATCTGTGATGGCGAGTGCAGCGGAACGCAAGCACACAATTCGCAAGGCTCTCGACCGGGCAACGCGCTCAATCGAAGGCGCGCGCTGGCGTGAAGATGCGGCCTTGGTCGAGAAACTGACGAATATGACGGAGTGGCCAGGTGTCCTGGAGGGAAGCTTCGACGAGGGATTCCTTACCCTGCCGGAGGAGGTGCTGGTGACGGTCATGCGCGATCATCAGAACAACTTCGCGGTGGAGGGTCAGGATGAAAAGCTGCTGCCATACTTTCTCGCCGTGATGAACACAGATCCGGAGGAACACAGCAGGGCGATCATCCGGCATGGGAATGAACGCGTGGTGCGTGCTCGCTTCAACGATGCGCGTTTCTTTGTCGACTTCGACGGGCGCCTCACGCTGGAGCAGCGAGTGAGCCTTCTCAACCACGTGACCTTCCACAAGGATTTGGGAAGCTATGGCGAGAAGACGAGGCGGACCCAAGCCCTGGCCGGCACTCTGGCGAAATTGGTATTGGCGCGTGAATGGGCCGTGGACGCTGCCGCGCTTGAGATTGCTGCCAGGCTTGCCAAAACCGACCTGACAACCGAGCTTGTAAAGGAATTCACGGAACTGCAGGGCATCGTCGGCGGACTGTATGCGCGCGCTCATGGCCACGGTGAGCCCGTGGCGCAGTCGATCTACAGCCAGTACCTGCCCGCATCGATGGCCGATCGTATTCCCTCCACTGCGGAAGGCCTGCTGCTCGCGATTGCGGACAGGGCCGACACCATTGCGAGTCTCTTCGGGCTTGGCCTGCAGCCTACCGGGTCGAGAGATCCGTTTGCTCTGCGACGGGCCGGAAACGGCATTGTGAAGATCCTTGCGGAGAGTTCCATCCCGCTTACCCTGGGCGAGATTGCGACAGCGGCCAGCGGCGGCAACAACGACCTTGTCTCCAGGGTCCGGAGCTTCTTTGCCGAGCGCCTCGAGTCTTATCTGCGCGAAAGTGCCGGCGTGCCATACGACGTTGTCCATGCGCTGATGGCAACGAACCCGGAGGAGCCGCGGGACGCCGTGCTGCGCGCACGTGCTGTGCTGGCGGCCCGTCACGGTCACGATTTTGCCGCCGTTGCCGCAGCCTTCAAACGGATGCGCAACATCCTGGAGCAGGCCCGCGCAAAAGGCGAAGAGCCCGCGACAGACATCGATCCCGAGCTATGGAAGGAGCCTTCAGAGCGTGCGCTCTCGAAGGAATCCGAGCGGCTTGCGGTCCAGGTGGAAGGGATGCGGCGCGCGGGTGATTACGCCGGAGCCTTGTCCGCCATTGCAACGCTCCGCCCACACGTCGACAGCTTCTTCGAGTCGGTGATGGTGATGGTGCCGGAGGCTCAACTTCGTCAGGCAAGACTAGGCCTGTTGGAACGGGTGCTAAGGGCTTTTTCCAGGATTGCGGATTTTTCAGAGATTGTGATCACAGGCTGATGCCTAGTTCAGCCGTTGCAGCCTGCTGATGAGCTTCTGCGCCAACGGTTCACCGGACTCTGTCCATAGGAGCCGGGAACTGATGCCGCACTCCTTCTCGACGGAGAGCACGAAAGCGAGCAGCTTCTCGACATTCTGCTGGATGCGGCGCGCACCGGAAGCGTCGATCTCTTCATCCTCCTGTACCCATGGGGTGTCCAGGCCGAAGTCGATGCGGATATGTCCGTTCTGCTCAAAGCCCGCGTCATCGAACTCCGGCCCAAAGCCCGTCACTTTTACCGTCGCCGGCTGCTGCCGCCAGGTCGGATCCAGTCCGTCAACCGCCGGCTCCGGTTGCCACAACTGCCACGTCACTTCGAACTCGTAAGCCATGTCGTCGTGCAACTGCTGGGTCGCCTCTGCGACGGCATTAATGGCAAGAGAATCGTCCGAGGGTTCGGAACGATCATCGAGAACAAAGACGCGCTGAAAGACCGGCGATTCAGTCCAACTCAGCGGGATGGAGCTCGCAACGCTGATACGGCGATTGCCCGACACCTTGGCAAACTCCTGCAGAACTGCGATGAGTTTGCTTGGAAGCGCCACGAGGCGGAAGTTGGGAAACCAGAGACTCAGGTAGAGCTGATCGGCCATGCCGATTGGATGCGTGAGTGAGAGGATAGTGACAGATGCGAGCAGGGAGAGGCAGCACGGTAGTTCGGTTGCGGCGCTGGCTTCTACTTCTCGCCTTTTCGGTGGCCGCTGGTCTGGCGGGCCTCTTGCTCTATGGGAAATACCGGGCGCATCGCTTTCGAGCCGCCTTGCCGGCGCTTCTGGGCGCGGATATCCGTTCGGAGACGAACGGCTTTACGTACTCGCAATCGGTCAAGGGACGAACCCTCTTCACGGTCCACGCCAGCAAGGCGATTCAGCATCAGGATGGCAAGACCATCCTCAGGGATGTCGACATCACGCTGTATGCCGAACCAGGTATGGGGCGCACCGACCGCATCCGCGGTGCCGAGTTTGAATACGATCAACCCCACGGCATCATCCGTGCCGCAGGACCGGTCCGGCTTGACCTCGTCCTGCCGGCTGGCACCGGGACTGCCTCCCGTCCCCAGACGAACAGTCAGATCGAGGTCACAACAAGCGGTGTGATCTTTCTGGAGAAGCTGGGAGTCGCCGCGACCGAGCAGCCACTCTCCTTCCGCTATGGAACGCTCTCCGGAAGCGCCCGCGGGGCGGAGTACAACGCCGACACGGGTACGCTCCGCCTGCGGCAGGCGGTGAGACTCTCCGACGATTCCCGCGGGCAGCACCTCAACCTGACGGCGGATGCAGCAGAGCTGGACCGGCGGTCGCGCGGCGCTCTTCTGCACAAGGCCGAACTTGTGACCGGTTTGGAAGCGCTTTCCGCAGACACGGTCAAGATTGCCCTGCATGAGGATGGTTCGGTTGAGAGCGTGGACGGAAGCGGGGCAGTGCAGCTGAGTCATGGTGCCGGCGATCACGTTGAGGCACCACATCTGCAGGCTGTGGTAACGGACGGGAACCGCCTCCGAGCGGCGCACCTGGACGGCGGCGTTCGCTACAGCGGCAGCGGCAGAAAGGCGCGTGCGACAGAGGCAGACCTCTTACTCGACGAGGCCGGCCGGATCCAGCAGCTAACGCTGATGCACGGTGTGCGCCTGGAGCAGACGGGTGCGCAGGGCGGTGCAATGGAAGTACTTACGGCGGAGCGCGTGACCGCCGGCCTGCAATCGGGTTCAGGCGGGCACACCTATCTGACATCCGCAACGGCGACAGGAGAGGCGAGATTTGCCTCCACATCCGAACGAGTCGCGGCATCGCAGAACTCGCCCACGACGGAGATGCAGGCGGATACGCTGCACGCGACTTTTATCGAGATCAACGGTCACAGTCTTTTACGCACCCTGCAGGGTCAGGGCCGGACGCGCATCCATGAGGATGATGGCAGGGGCAGCCAGCGAACCTCCACTGGCGACACGCTGGAGGTGCTCATGCGTGGTCAGCCCGGTCCGGCGGGCCGGAGCGAGATTCAGCAGGCTGTTCAGCAAGGAAGTGTAAAGATCGCCGAGCAGAGAATGGCTGCCGCAAAGGGCTCTGGCGGCCCAGCCGTTATGACCGAGACTCATGCGGCGGCGGGGAAGGCGGAGTTTAACGCGGCCCGTCAGGAGGTGGTTCTGACAGGATCCCCTCAAATCACAAGCGCGGGAGCACAACTGGTTGCAAACACGATTCGGCTCTCGCGCGGCAGCGGAAGCAGCAGTGCCGAGGGCGAGGTCCGCGCAAGTTATGCATCGGCAAAGGAGGAGGGCAAGCCGCTGCTCTGGATCCACGTGGTTGCAGACCGGGCGGAGATGACGGAGGCGAATCAGTCCGTCGTATTCACCGCGGGCGGCCGTGGTGCGCGCATGTGGAACGCCGATGCACAGATGGAAGCGCCGGAGATCGAGGTGGACCGCGCGTCCGCGC
>CAXTSF010000005.1:14610-31689 GCA_964246865.1 uncultured Terriglobus sp. | reverse complement strand
GCTGCTGGCGCGTCGCTTGGCCGGCTCTTCCGATGTGCGCGTATCCGCTGTCCTGCAACCGGCCCACGCCGAAGAGGCGAACCAAAAAAACAGTGGACCGACCCGCATCACGAGCGACCGACTGGTGTGGAATGGGGGCAAGGCGCAGCAGCCGGGCGAGGCTGTCTTTACCGGAGCCGTTCAGGTGGCGCAGTCCGGTGCGGCGCTGATGGCGGATACGGTCACCGCGTATCTGAGATCAGGCCGGAGCATCAGTCCAGCTGCGATCCCGGCATCCGGCGAGCACCTGGGCCACGCGACGGCTCCGCTTTCCGGCAGCGTGGACCGTCTGATTGCGCGTGGCGCTGTACGGCTGAAACAGCCGAGCCGAACCGGTCGCGGCGAAGTGCTGACGTATACTTCCGCCGATGGCGTCTTTCAGTTGGCGGGAACAGACACGCAGCGGCCCGAGATCGTGGACAGCGTCCGTGGCACTGTCACAGGAGACACCCTGCGCTTTCATCTCGAGGATGAAAGCGTCGAGGTCGTCGGCGGCGCAGGTTCGCGTGTGCGCAGCGACATACATGTCAAAGACGCAATTGGCCGTTCCAAATAGATGAGGACGCTGCTTACCGAAGAGATCGCCAAAGGCTACGCCGGAAGGCAGGTGGTGCGTGGCGTCAGCCTTTCACTGCGCCAGGGCGAGGTCGTCGGGCTGCTAGGACCGAACGGAGCCGGCAAGACGACCACCTTTTACATGATTGTCGGACTGATCCGGCCGGATGCGGGCCGCATCCTCGTCGATGGTGAGGAGATCGCCTCTGTCCCGATGTACCTGCGGGCCCGGAACTTCGGCATCAGCTATCTTCCCCAGGAGCCCTCGGTATTCCGTAAGCTGACCGTCGAAGAGAACATCCTCGCTATCCTCGAAACGCAGCCGCTGAACTGGGAATCTCGCCGGACGCGTGCTGCCGAGCTCATCGAGCGGCTCAATCTCGGTCACATCCGCGGAACGCGAGGGTATGCCCTCTCCGGCGGGGAGCGCCGCCGTGTTGAAATCGCCCGTTGCCTCTGTATCGAACCTGCCTTCATTCTGCTGGATGAACCCTTCTCCGGCATCGACCCAATTGCGGTTCTGGATATCCAGGAGATTATCTTCGGCCTGAAGGCGAGCGGCATCGGCGTCCTGATCACGGACCACAACGTGCGCGAGACGCTTCATGTGACGGAGCGGGCCTACATCATCGCTGAAGGAAAGATCTTCCGGCACGGTACACCGGGGGAGCTCGGACGGGACCCCGAGGTGAAGCGTATCTATCTTGGAGAAAACTTCTCTCTCTAGAGATTGTCTTGAACGGAAGCTGGAAGCTTATCCCCCGAAATGGGACTGCCGAATCACTCTCTCGCACGTTAGACTACGAGCACCTGAGCAAGTTCGATGCCAAAATGCCACTCGCCTTACCGGAGTAGGCTTCTGGCGACAACTCAGGCCGGAGAGGGACTGCGTTGCTCCTGCAACCCAAGCTGAACGTTCGTGTTTCGCAGAAGCAGGTGCTGACGCCTGGCCTGGTGCAGATGGTCAGTGTCCTTGTGCTGAACAAGCTGGAGCTCAAGGAGATGATCAACGCCGAAATCGTGGCCAATCCTGTCTTGGAGGAGCTGGACGAATCGGGCGAAACCTATGAGGAACGAGCCGCACGGGAGGGTGACCGGGAGCTGTCCGTTGAACAGAAAGCGGAGCAGGAGAAGGCAGAGAAGGATCCTTTCGACGAGATCGACTTCGGCAGTTACTTTCAGGACTATCTCGATCCCGGCTTTCGCACCGGCGGATCCGGTTTCGAAGACGTGGATTCACCCTCCTTTGAAAATTTCCTCTCCAAACCAAGTACGTTGACGGACCACCTGCTCTGGCAGGTTGGCTCCATGAGTCTTTCGGCGGAGCTTCGGTCGGCAGTGGATCTGATTATCGGGAACCTGGATGAGAATGGCTATCTCATTGCCAGCCGGGAAGAGCTGCTCGCCATGGCGGATGGCTTTGTCTCTCCGGAAGAAGTTCTTAGTGCCGCGCAGAAGGTTCTCAGCGGACTGGATCCGGCCGGCGTAGGAGCGCGCGACCTCCGCGAGTGCCTGATGCTGCAGCTGGAACTCGCGCTGCACAATCTTGATCTGGCCCTGGAGAGGGCAGCGCAACATGAGAACTCCACGCTTGCCTCCCCGTTACCGGCCCTGACCCAACAGCGCCGCTGCGTCGAGCTTGCCATGCAGGTTGTGCAGCACCACCTGATTTTGCTGCAGAAGCGCGATACACGTGAGCTCGCGCGTCTGCTCGGATGCTCCGGTGATGCTGTTCGCGCCGTGACGGAGCTGATACGCACGCTGGACCCCCGGCCAGGGCAGCGATTCTGCCAAGGTGAGACGCGCCTCATCGAACCGGATGTAGCCTTCGTCAAGAATGGCGAGGAGTGGGTCGTCATGATGAATGAGGAAGACCTGCCCACGCTGCGGCTGAATGCCGGCTACCGCAAGATGCTTCGGGAGAAGGAAACGGAACGCGAGGTCAAGGAGTATGTGAAAGAGAGATATCGCTCCGCTATTCAGCTGCTCCGCAACATCGAACAACGCAAAAACACGATTGTGCGCACATGCGACGCCATCGTCCGCCGGCAGGGGGACTTTTTAGACAGGGGCGTGGATGCGCTGCGGCCGATGATGATTAAGGAGGTTGCCGAAGAGATCGGTGTGCACCCGTCTACGGTCAGCCGCGCCGTCGCAAATAAGTACGTACACACGCCTCAGGGTGTCTATGAGCTGCGCTTTTTCTTTTCAGAGGGTGTAAACGGTCCCGAGGGCGGAGATCTGCCGCTGATGCTGCTCAAGAAGAAGGTGAAGAAGCTGATCGAGGATGAGGATCCAGCCAAGCCCCTTACCGACGATGCTCTGACGGCTGAGCTGCAAAGGCAAGGCATCCAGGTGACGCGGCGTACGGTGGCGAAGTATCGCGAAGACATGCAGATCCCCAGCACGCACCAGCGCCGCCAGCGGGGATAGAGAACCCGAGCCGCAGCGGCTGCATCCTAGGCCTTTTACCGTAAGGAGATGCCGATGGATCTTGAAATGACTGGAAGAGGAACATACATCACACCGGAGCTGCGCAGCCAGGCACAGGAAGGGCTTGCCCGTATCGAGAAGGTGATTGGCCCAAAGTGCTCCGCGAAGATCGTCCTGACAGAGGAAAAGAACCGCATGGTTGCGGAGATAACGATCCACAGCAGCATGCACGATCTTTCCGCACGAAGTGAAGCAAAGGAGTTCGAAGTCGCGCTCAAAGATGTTCTGGACAAAGCGGAGGTGCAAGCTGTCAAGAACAAGAAGAAGATCGTGACAACACGTCATCATCCGGAGCAGAATGCCGCCGGTTCTGTGCGCCTGCAGAGCGAGGATGTTGATGTGAAAGCTCAGACCGACCCAGAGTCCAAGCGTCTTGAGCAGAGTAAAACCGGCATAGGCAAGGCCATCGCAGCCATGAATGATGGAGAGCTGCACGATGAGCAGGATCTCGCAAGTTAACGGCAAAGGGGCGGCTGTGCATTCACGGTGCGCAGCCGCTGCCCTTTGCTCGCAGTGCTAGCATGGCCGCATGTCTGGCGTGAAAAAGAGACGTGCCGTGGCTCCCTCGACGGTAGCTGCCAAGGACACAGCTGCGGTAACTGCGCCCAAGCGCGAGCTCGTTGTGCTGACCGGCCTCTCCGGGGCGGGCAAGCTTTCGGCGGCAAAGGCCTTCGAAGATCTTGGCTTCTATTCGGTAGATAACCTTCCGCTTGAGCTGATTCCTCAGTTTGCAGAGCTCGTCCGCAGTTCGAGCGAGATTCACCGCGCCGTCATTGTTGTGGATGTGCGCGAAGGACAGATTGAGCGCTTTCCAGCAATCCTGAAGCAGGTGCGCACCGTTCTCCCGACGACGGTGCTCTTCCTGGAGGCTTCCGAGGAGGTGCTGGTGCGCCGCTTCTCGGAGACGCGCCGCCCTCATCCGCTTGGCCGGGGCGAGATCATGATGACCAGCATCCGTGAGGAACGGAAGCGGATGGACCCAATCCGTAACGTGTCGGACGCGGTTCTCGACACGTCGAAGTTCAACGTCCATGAGCTCCGGGCCCACATCAACGCACAGTTTGACCGGACAACGGGCGAGCCGTCCTTGCTGCTCTCCACCATGAGCTTTGGCTTCAAGAACGGTGTACCGCCTGAAGCGGATCTTGTCTTCGACGTGCGTTTTCTGCCGAACCCGCACTTTGTGCCGGAGTTCCGCAAACTCACAGGGCGAAACCGGCGCGTCGCTGCCTTCGTCAAGGAGTTTCCCCAAACCACCGAGTTCCTCGCCCGGACGACCGACCTCCTGAAGTTTCTGCTGCCGCACTATGTAAAAGAAGGGAAGAGCTATCTCACGGTGGCCTTTGGTTGCACAGGGGGCCAGCACCGGTCCGTGACGATCGCCGAAGAGATGAGCAAGCGGCTTAGCCGTGCGGGGTATCGCGTGAAGGTCACTCACCGCGATATGCCGCGAAAGTAAGCCCTGGCTCGTAGAATGGGCGTGTGTGGACGAAGAACCATCGACGGAGCTTCCCAGCCCGATGAGGCGCATTCTTCGTCTGCTCCACTACCTGCGGCCTTACCTGCTCTTCTCCATGTTGTCTGTCGTGCTGATGGCTGTTGTGGGGGCGATGGCTGCGCTCCGCATCCTGCTCGTCCGTCCGATCCTCGACAACGTGCTGAGCGCGGTCGCCCAGCCCAGAAGCATTCTGGTCTTTCCCGTGCCGCACACGCACTGGACGATCGATCTGCAGCGTTTCGTCCCGTCGGTGTTTCATAATGCATGGACCATCGTCGCCTTTGCGCTCGTGGTCTCCGCCGCCATTAAGGCGGTGTGTGATTATGCCGGAACGTACCTGGTGAATTACGCGGGTCTGGGCATGATCACCGATCTCAGAAACGATCTATACAACGCGGTTCTGCGGCGGTCTGTGGCATTCTTTCAGCGCTATACCACCGGATCGCTGCTGTCCACGCTGGTCAACGACATCGATCGTGTGCAGATCGCGATGTCGAGTGTTCTCAGCGACTTTCTCCAGCAGTTTTTCACGCTTGTATTCACGGCAGTGGTCGTCATTCTGGCGGGCGGGCAGCTTGCCTGGATCCTGCTCGGTTTCACTGTCGTCATCTTCCTTTCGGCCCGGAAGATCGGCAGAGGCGTGCGCAAGACGACCCGAGGCGGCCAGGAGAAGCTGGCGGACATCCAGAACATCCTGCAGGAGACCCTGACCGGCAACCGCATCGTAAAGGCATTCGGCATGGAGTCGTGGGAGATGGGCCGCTTCCGGCGGGCAGCGCGGCGTCTGCTGCGCGCCAACATGCGGTCCATCGGCGTACAGGCAATCTCATCGCCGTTGATGGATGCGCTGGGCTCGGTTGCCATCGCGTTGCTGCTGCTGATCGGCCGTACCCGCATCGTTCACCACGGCATGACCGCCGGCTCGTTCCTCACCTTCCTCATCGCTGTCTTCTCGCTTTATGACCCGGTGAGGAAGTTCGCGGTCTTCTACAACAGCTTTCAACAGGCGATCGGTGCCAGTGAGAAGATCTTCCAGTTCCTTGACGAGCAGGATGAGATACCCGAGCGGCCGGGTGCAGTGATGTTGAGCGAGTTCCGCGAGGGCATCGGCCTCAGCGGCGTGCAGTTCGCCTATCAGGATGAGGAGGACTCCCGGCCAAGGGCGGTCCTCCGCGGAGTCGATCTGCATGTGCGCCGCGGCGAACTGGTTGCGATTGTGGGGGCGAGCGGTTCCGGAAAGTCAACACTCGTCAACCTGATCCCACGCTTCTTTGACCCAACAGGAGGCACGGTTCACATCGATGGGCATGACCTGCGCGACGTGAACGTGCAGAGTCTGCGCAGACTGATCGGCACGGTGACACAGGAAACGATCCTGTTCAACGACACCGTGCGCAACAACATCGCATATGGGCAGCCGTCTGTGCCAATGGCAAGGGTGGAGGCGGCGGCCCGGGCAGCCCTTGCGCACGACTTCATTCTGCGTATGCCGGATGGCTACAACACCCTGATCGGGGAGCGCGGTCATCGTTTGTCCGGGGGCGAGCGCCAGCGGCTCGCCATCGCTCGTGCCATCCTCAAAGACGCGCCGATTCTCATCCTCGATGAGGCCACATCGGCCCTCGATAGCGAAAGTGAGTCGCTGGTGCAGGAGGCACTTGGCAATCTGATTGCCGACCGCACTGTATTCGTCATAGCGCATCGGCTTTCCACGGTGCGTCGTGCGGACCGCATCGTGGTGTTAGAGGCTGGATGCATCGTCGAAGCTGGTCCGCACGCGGAACTGGTGCGGCAGGGCGGAACGTATCAGAAGCTCTATGAGATGCAGTTCGCCGAACCGGAAGAGGGCATCGCCATGCCGGCCGTGATACCCGCCGGAGTGTGACGATGGCTGTATAACCGTGTAGAGACGCTATGGCCGGAATCCTCTTCATCATCTCTGCCCCCAGTGGCTCTGGTAAATCGACGCTGGTCAACGAGCTTCGGAAGTTTGTCGAAGGCCTGGAGTTCTCAGTCTCCTACACAACGCGGGAGCCTCGCGGCTCAGAGACCGATGGACGCGAGTACCACTTCACGAGCCGCCCCGCATTTGAAGAGATGATCGAAGCCGATGCATTTCTGGAGCACGCGGACGTCTTCGGCAATCTCTACGGGACCGCGCGATCGGCTCTGCAGGACGCAGGAGATCACCACCGCGATCTCCTGCTGGACATCGATGTCCAGGGTGCCATGCAGGTGGTGGAGCGCGCACCGGAGGCTGTGGCCATCTTCATCATGCCGCCCAATCCGGTGGTGCTGGAGCAACGTTTGCGCAATCGAAGCATGGCCGAGCATATGACGGACGCCGCCGTGATCGAGCGCCGTTTGCGGCAGGCTCGGAGTGAGCTTTCCTTCCTGCGGCGTTACCGCTACGCCATCGTGAACGATGCTCTGGAGACGGCGGTTGCCGAGCTGCGCGCGATTGTTCTGCGCGAGCGCGGCGACGAGAGTGCAGAGTATGTCTCCCTCGCTAAAAGCTGCAGAACATCAGAGTGTTCGGCGCGTTTACAGGCGGCGGTGGAGAGCTTTGGCGCGTCATGCTGACGCCGATAGCACGGAAGTTGTAGACCGCCTGAGCTAATTCGCACCAGGTATCTCCGGGAACTCACGCCACGTTGTGCCATCATGCGGTAAGCTTCGGTTATACTCCTGTCTGCATAGCTGTCGGCACTTTGTGCGGGCCGGAGCAAATAGAGGTGAGGCCCGGAATGCATATCGATGATGCTCTTCATAATAAGTACAGCCTCGTAAAGGGTGCGGCACGCCGTGCCCGTCAGCTCCAGTCTGGTGCGGCCCCTTTGATCGCCAGCAAGAGCATGAAGGCCTGCCGAGTGGCACAGGACGAGATCGAGCAGGGTCAGGTTCACTTCGTGGTGATGCCGAACGCGAAGCGCCTCGCCATCACCTCAGCGCTCTAAGCTGTCCCACATAGGCGCTGTAACTGTCCCAGATATGCGCTCTAACCGCCCCAGATAAAATAGCGGTATGGATCCAAGCCCGGAGAGCGTACGCAGCTTTATCGAGTACCTGCGTGATCTTGGCGTCTACGATCTTTACCGGCATCAAGCAGCACCCGCTGCCGGGATGGCTGCCTGGTTAGAGGCACTCCCGACAGCCGGCTATCCACCTCCTGATGTCCCTCGCCCGGCGGCGGCGCAGGCTCCTACGCTTCAGGTGCCATCGCAATCAACACCCTCTCGCATGGGGATGGACCGCGCGGCCGGTCCTACTCCATCACGAGACGCGATCCGCATCAAAATACAGTCGCCGGCGCAGGCGGATGTACATGCATCTGAATCGCTACCGGCGCACCAGCCCGTAGCGTCCGCTCCGCCCAGGGCCGCAGTTGAGCTGAGGGCTGTCTACGAACCGAAACTGCCCGCCGGGCCCTATGATTTTTCCGTCCCTGTGATGCCGATTACGCCCTTCAACCAGCTCGCTCCCTTGCCGCGTGTCCGTGTCGGTCCCACGGAGAAGGCGGCTGCACTCGACGCTGTTCGTAACGAGATCGGTGACTGCACCCGGTGCCCCCTCGCGTACGCGGGGCGTCACTCCATTGTGTACGCGGACGGCGATCCCAATGCCCGCATCCTGTTTGTCGGCGAAGGTCCAGGAGCCGATGAGGATGAGAAGGGCATACCGTTCGTAGGCAAGGCTGGTCAGTTGCTCAACAACATGATCACCGCCATGGGCCTGAAGCGTGAGGCGGTGTACATCGCCAATATCGTGAAGTGCAGACCGCCCAAGAATCGCGTGCCAGAGCCGGTTGAGGCCAATACCTGTTCGCCTTTCCTGCTGAGGCAGATTGACATTGTGCAGCCGGAGATCATCGTCGCCCTTGGCAGCACGGCGGCCCACTACCTGCTTGGATTACGACAGCCACTGAGCGCGCTGCGCAACCGTTGGCACGATGTTCGTGGATCGAAGTGTATCGTCACCTACCATCCGGCCTTCCTGCTGCGCGATCCGCGAAAGAAGGGGGAGGCATGGCAGGACCTGCAGCAGGTCATGGTGGAGCTGAAGCTGGAACCGCCCCGGAAAACCAAGGCAGAAAGCACGTAAGCACAGCGCCAGAGTCTTAACGAATCGCACACAGCACCTGGCACCCGGCTGCATCCTCATAGACTGGGGATGTGGATCTGTTCTGCGATGTCGCTTTGCCTGTCCCTCTCGAACGCCTGTTTACCTATTCTCTTGAGGACAGCTCCGTATCGGCTGGCGTGCGTGTGCTGGTGCCGTTCAGCGGCAGATATCTGACCGGCGTAATCGTTCGCGTTCACCAGGAGTCTCCCGGCCCTGAGATCCAAGTGAAGCCTGTCCAGCAGGTGCTCGAGCCGGAGAGCGCTCTGCCGCCAGACCTGATGGAGCTGGCCGTCTGGATCTCGCAATACTATGTAGCGCCGCTGGGTGAGGTCCTGCGCGGCATGCTTCCGCTGGAGGCCCGGGTGAAGCGCACGGTACGGTACAGGCTGACCGATGCAGGAAGAAAGGCCTTGCACGAGGGAGCGGAAAAGGGCTCGTCCAGGCGCATCAAGAGTTCACCCGAGCAGCAACGCGTGGAGTACGCCGTCCTGAATCAGCTTGAGGCCGGAGATGCCGCGAAAGCCTCCGCACTGCGCAGTGCTACAGGAGCTGACAAGTCTCTGCTGGAGGCGCTCGTCGGCAGACGTTGGCTCATCCGTGAGACAGAAGCCGAGGAACGCACGAGCGGCGGGATGGAACGATTCGCAGTTCTCTCCGAGACTGAGAGGCTGCCGCGGCTGAACAAGAACCAGACGGCCCTCCTGGCAGCGCTGAGCGCGGTTGGCGGGCGTATGCGCCTCAGGGATCTCCGCCAACTCGCCTTCCCGGCATCCACCTTGGGAACCCTGGTGCGCCGGGGCCTGGTTTTCTTGGAGGCGAAGCCGGCTGCCTTTGATTACGGCGCGGTGGTTACGCCGGGGCAGGCGCACGCACACGAGCATTCGCTGAATGAGGAGCAGACCGATGCGCTGGCGAGCATCGCCGTTGCTGTGCGTGCGGCAGAGTTCCACGCCTTCCTTCTGCACGGCGTGACCGGCAGCGGCAAGACGGCCGTGTACCTGGCCGCCATGCGCCGGGTGCGCGATGAACAAAGGTCCGCTCTTCTCCTGGTGCCGGAGATCGCGCTCACCCCGGCCATGGTCGGGGCGACTCATGCGGCATTCGGGTCCGAGGTCGCCGTGCTTCATTCTGACCTGACACCCGATGAGCGGGCAGAGCAGTGGCGCCGTATCCGCCGGGGGGAGGCGAAGGTCATCGTTGGCACACGTTCCGCGGTCTTTGCGCCCATCACAAATCTTGGAATCATCCTGGTCGATGAGGAGCATGACAGCAGTTACAAACAGGGAGAGACTCCCCGCTACCACGGCAGGGACACAGCGGTGATGCGCGCCAAAATGCTGGGTATTCCGATCGTTCTTGGCTCGGCCACACCCTCACTCGAGAGCTGGTCCAACGTCCAGTCCGGTAAATACAGAGCCCTGCAGTTGACCAGGCGAGTCGCTGACCGGCCCATGCCGCAGGTGAGCATTGTGGACATGCGGCTCGAATTTCGTGAGACCGGCACCGATAGTCTCTTCTCGCGGCAACTGCTGGAGGAGGTCCAATCGACCCTGGACCGGGGCGAGCAGGCTGTAATCCTGCTCAATCGGCGAGGCTACTCGGGAAGCATCCTCTGCCGCAGCTGCGGGGAAAAGATCGACTGCGACAACTGCGCCATCTCGCTGACCTACCACAAGCCGCACTCGGATGAGAGATTCCGCGCACATCCGGGCGAACGGCTGGAGTGCCATTACTGCGGATTTCGCAGCACGGTTCCTCAGACCTGCAAAAGATGCGGCAGTAAACACCTCCACTACATGGGGGCCGGCTCACAGCAGGGAGAGGAGCGGCTGGGTGAGCTTTTCCCGGCAGCCCGCATCGGCCGTATGGACCGGGACACCATTCGCGGCCGTGGCGACATGCTGCGCCTGCTGAATCAACTGCACAGCGGGGAGATCAATCTGCTGGTCGGCACACAGATGATTGCCAAGGGACACGATATTCATGGCATCACCACGGTCGGCGTCGTCGGCTGCGATCATGCGCTCTCCATGCCGGACTTTCGCGCGGCCGAGAGAGTCTTCCAACTGCTGACCCAGGTCAGCGGACGCGCGGGCAGGGGAAGTGCACCGGGACGTGTGCTGGTGCAGACCTATCAGCCAGACCATTACTCGATCCGGTATGCAGCCGAGCATGACTATGCCGGTTTCGTCCAGAAGGAGGTGCAGTTCCGCCGGTGGATGCACTACCCGCCGCACGGATTGCTGGCAAATATCATCGTGCAGGCCGAGCAACAGGAGGAAGCGCTTGGCTGGACGAAACTGCTGGAACAATGGCAGCGCGGGCAGGCAAGGCCCGGTCTGCGGATCATGGGTCCGGCACCGGCACCCATTGCGCGCCTGAAGCGCACCCACCGGTATCAGTTTCTGATGAAAGCGGAACGCCGGACGGAACTACAGCTTTCGCTTCGGCAGCTCACGGCGTTTATGGACCGAGAGGCGATCCCACGTCAGGCAGTCATCATCGATGTTGACCCGGTTCACCTGATGTGATCGCGCTCTAGTTGAGAATCTGCAACTCTTTGCCTGGCTTGAAGCGAACAGCCTTGCCGGGCACGATGTCGACCTCGGCACCCGTTCTCGGATTGCGTCCAATGCCGGTCTTCCGGGGTTTCACGTTGAAGACGCCAAAGCCTCGCAGCTCAATCCGGTCACCCGAGGCCATGGCCTGCTTCAATCCATGGAACACGACCTCAATGGCTTGCTCAGCCTTGTTCCTCGGCAGACCGGTGCGTTCAACAACTCGCTGAATGAGATCCTGCTTGATCAAGCGGCGCTGTCCCTTCCCTTTGAAGTTCGCGGGCGTGCACCCCTGATGCTAAGAAGGCCCAGGAGCTGTGTCAACCAATGACATACATGTCGGCCAAGGCACTATCGTAAGATGACGGTTGTTCCCGGTTCGGTTCTCCGGGCTGGTTTGGAGACATGAATGTCGATTAAGAGTGACAAGTGGATCCGTCAGCAGGCCGTTGAGCACGCCATGATTGAGCCATTCAGCGAGAAGCAGGTGCGCAACGATTGCATCTCCTACGGTTTATCTTCCTATGGCTACGATCTGAGGGTTTCCGACGAGTTCAAG
Source organism: uncultured Terriglobus sp. (assembly GCA_964246865.1). Lineage (GTDB taxonomy): Bacteria > Acidobacteriota > Terriglobia > Terriglobales > Acidobacteriaceae > Terriglobus. The sequence goes on along the minus strand of CAXTSF010000005.1, from coordinate 19,865 downwards.
ATCTTCACCAACGTCAACAGCGCCATTATTGACCCAAAAGCCTTCGACGAGCGCTCGTTTGTGACCGTGCAAGCACCGAGTGTCATCGTTCCCCCGAACTCTTTTGCACTGGCGAGATCGATCGAGTACTTCCGCATACCAAGAGACGTGCTTACCATCTGTGTCGGCAAATCGACGTACGCCCGCTGCGGCATCATCGTCAACGTGACGCCGTTCGAGCCCGAGTGGGAGGGGTTTGTCACGCTGGAGATCTCCAATACAACACCACTGCCCGCAAAGGTGTATGCCAATGAAGGTCTCTGTCAGATCCTCTTCTTCCAATCGGACGAGGCGTGTGAGACTAGCTACGCAGATCGCGCCGGCAAGTACCAGAAGCAGCAGGGCATTGTCCTGCCAAAGCTCTAGCGATGGATGAGGTACCCGCCCGGACACTGCCGCATATCGGTGTGCTGCTTGAAGATCCCGTTCGTGTCGAGGGCCTGCGCACACTGCTGTCCCATGTGGCTGACATCTTCGCGCTGAGCGCACCGGAGCTGCTCCGACGGGAAGACCTGTCCATGGCGCTGCTGGATGGAGATGGAGAGTACCTGTTTTCCGTGATCTCGACGTTGCGGCGTGCCCGCCCGGGCTTGCGCCTCCTCGTGCTTGGTTCCAGTAAGGAGGCCAAGTTCATGGAAAAGGTGATTGCGGCCGGCGTAAAAGGATATGTCGCTCAGTCGGCAAGCCTTGCTGAAATCGAGACCGCTATCTCGGTAGTAGCCGATGGATCCATTTGGGCACCGCGCAAGGTACTGGCAAGCCTGATCGACACGTACTCACCCACGCAGCGGAATCAGCCCGGGTTGAACCTAACTCTTCGAGAGCGGCAGGTGCTGCGCATTCTGGTCTCCGGCCGCTCGAATCAGGAGATTGCGGAACAGCTCTCCATTGAGGCAAAGACAGTCAAGGTCTACGTGGGCAGGCTTCTGCAGAAGCTCGGTGTCCCAAACCGGGTGGCACTCACGGTGCGGGCCCTTGAGATACCCGATCTCTTTCCGTCGATCCTCCCCGGTGACTAGGGTCTTAAGACCATCGTACTCTAGACGTACCTAAAGAAACCTGACAAAGTTACTTTACGTAACACAGACCTGGGAGAAGAGGGGCTGTGAGAAGGTGGCGAGAGCCGGCTTCCCTCAGCCCCCATTTTTTTGGGCTCTTGGAAGATTTAGGATGAGGTGCAACTTCCAGCAAGGCGACTTTCGTCTTACACATTGAACCCTATGCGAGCAGACATAACTGTCAAGTGCTGGCGGGCGAGACGAAAGGTGACGAGAATGAAGCGGTTTGCAATTCTGGGAGCAGCAGCAGCGATTTTTATGGGTACTGTGCAGGCGAGCGCAGCTACCGATGCGGCAAAGCTTGATAGCCGTCTAACCAGTGCACAACAGACGCTCAATGAAATCATGGCGACTCCGGACAAGTCGATTCCGGCTCAGATCCTTTCCGGCGCCCAGTGCGTCGTCGTGATTCCCGGCTTCAAGAAGGGTGCCTTTCTGGTTGGCGCACAGTATGGACAGGGTGCCGCCACGTGCCGCACAGCCCAGGGATGGAGTGCTCCGGTCTTTGTGCAGCTCACGGGCGGCAGTTTCGGCCTGCAGGCTGGCGGTCAGTCAACAGACCTGGTCCTGGTTGCCATGAATCAGAACGGCCTGCAGCATATGCTTCAGAACAAATTCAAGTTAGGCGGAGATGCAGCCGCTTCCGCCGGCCCTGTTGGGCGTAACGCGCAGGCTGGTACCGACTGGAAGCTCAATGCCGAGTTCTTAACCTGGTCTCGTTCCAAAGGTCTGTTCGCCGGTGTCGACCTGGATGGAACCGTTCTCTCGCAGAATGAGGATGATACCCGCACCTTTTATGGCAGCAACCTGCCCTTCAAGACTGTCCTCAGTGGAGGCACTCCCACCCCGGTAGCGGCGCGTCCGTTTGTGCGTACGGTAGCCAAGTACTTCATAGCGTCGAAGTAACAAATTGCAGTTGTGAGAAGAAGCCCCCGCTGCGGCGGGGGCCTTCCTTTTTGATCTAGACCTTTTACGCGAGCGTCGCGCGGGAACAAACCTCTAAACTGGTCTCTTGCAGAGCTTCATTACTACCGCACCTTTTCAGCAGCGATTCCGGCAACGATGTGAGTATCTTGCGGTTCTCTTCCTGGTCTCGGCTCTCGGAGTGCTGCCTCGTGCTCTCGCCAGGCATGTTGGTTCTATGCTCGTTCGGCTTCTCCAGCCAATGCTGGGGCACCTGACGAGCGTGGGCCGGAAGAACCTGGAGCTTGCGTTTCCGGAGCTATCGCGTAAGAGCCGAGACCAGATCCTGGCAGGCACCTTCCGCAGTCTTGGCTGGTTGATGGCGGAGTTCTGTCGCATGGCTCGCTACACCCGGGCCGACGTGGATCAGGTTATGCGTTACGACGGCCTGGAGCACTACCTCGCTGCATCCGGCAAGGAACGTGGTGTACTTGTTCTCACCGGTCATCTGGGAGCGTGGGAGCTGTCCAGTTACCTACACTCTCTCCTCGGGTATCCCATGGGCATCGTGATCCGCCGGTTGGACAATCCGCTTATCGACCGGCTGGTGAATGGAATCCGTTGCAGGCATGGCAACTGGATCCTGCACAAGGACGATTTTGCGCGCGGCCTCCTGCGTGCCATGCAGGCCGGCCAGACCGTGGGTATCCTGATGGACACAAACATGACTCCGCCGCAGGGCGTCTTTGTTCCATTCTTTGGGGTCGAGGCCTGCACCGCATCTGGCCTGGCGCGTGTGGCCCGAAGGTCCGGCGCGGCAGTTCTGCCTGGCTTCCTGCTCTGGGAGGCGGCCGAAAAGAAGTATGTCCTCCACTTCGGGCCGGAGATCCCCATCGCGGCGACAGAGGATGCAGAGGCGGACGCCCTCGTAAACACGGCCAATTTCACATCGGTCATCGAAGGATATATCCGGCGCTATCCGGATCAATGGCTCTGGCTCCATCGCCGCTGGAAGACGCGCCCGCCGGGCCAGCCGCCAATCTACTAAGATCCAGGGATGAGCGAGTTGCAGACAAGACAGCCATCGCCGTCCTTTTTGCCCGGGACTCTGCCGGACGGATTGCGTGGCGTATCCGGCATCGAGGACGCGACTGCGAGCGACGCCGTGTTTGCGACCAGTGCGGAGCTCTACCGGGCAGCGCTGCACTCCCGTGCCGGCCTCATCCTGGTCTCAAGCAGCGTTACCCGGGATTCCTTCGACACCCGGGTTAGGGTGGTTCCAGAAGCGCGCGTCGCCTTTGCTCAACTCGCACAGGCGCTCATGCCGGAACGCAGGCCAGCCATTCACCCATCCGCGACGATCGCAGGCAGTGCGGTGCTCGGGCCGGCCGTCTCCGTCGGACCTGGTTGCGTGATCGGCGAGCACGTCACGATCGGTGAAGCGTGTGAGCTTGGTGCCCATGTCGTCATTGAGGAGCGCACCATCCTGGGCCTGCGGGTTCGCGTGCAATCGGGTTCGGTCTTGGGCGCCTGGGGCTTCGGATATGTCGGGCTCGGAGACGGCAGCTATCTCCGATCGCCCCAGCAGGGCGTGCTTATCGTCGAAGATGACGTGGAGATTGGGGCCAACACCACCATTGACCGTGGCGCGCTGGGTGAAACCCGGATCGGGTCCGGGACAAAGATCGACAACCTCGTGCACATCGGACACAACTGCCGCATCGGCAAAAACGTGATCATTGCGGCCCAGACCGGCATCTCCGGATCGAGCGTCGTTGAAGACGGCGCGATTCTCGGCGGCCAGGTGGGCATAGGCGAGCATGCCACGGTAGGTCCGGAGGTCATTCTCGGTGGGGGGGCCGGTGTGCTGACCGGCAAGAAGCTCCGCGGCCCGGGCCAGGTCTTCTGGGGACGGCCGGCGCAGCCTCTGAAACAATATCTCAGGGACCTTGCCCGGCTCCGGCGAGGGTTATAGCCATGGCAGTTGTTGTGGTCGGCGGTCATACGCGAAATATCGGCAAGACGACGCTCATGGTCGCTCTGCTGTCAGCGCTGCCTGAGATGCAATGGACAGCGATGAAGATCACGCAGTTCGGTCACGGTGTCTGCTCGGCCAATGGAGAGCCGTGTGATTGTGAGACGGACGATCACACCCTTGCGATCAGTGAGGAGCGGGACCTGAACTCCGGCACGGATACCTCCCGGATGCTTGCTGCCGGCGCGCGACGGGTTCTCTGGGTGCGAGCGAGGCAGGGGCAGCTTGCGGAGGCGATGCCACGAATCCGGCAGGAGATTGGCAAAGCAGACCACATGCTCCTCGAGTCCAACAGCGTGCTGCGCTTCCTGCAACCGGATCTGTATGTCTCAGTCCTGCAGCCGGAGATCGCGGATTTCAAGCCATCTGCCGCACGATACCTTGATCGTGCAGACGCAATTTTCCTGCCGGAAGGGGCGCCTCCGCTGACCGGGAGCCGTTGGCCGAATGTATCGGCATCGCTGTGGCGCGGAAAGCCGATGTTTCCGCTTACGCCCGAGGGCATCGGCAGCGAGACCGCCTCCTGGATACGAGAACGTCTTGAGATACGCATGAGAACGCAGCTCGCGGCTAGTTGACCTGGTTCGTGGAAGCGTCGAGGTAGGCCACATCCAGCGCCAGACCCTGGACCGTAATGTTGGAGTTGTTGATCTCGGATCCGTCGCCGGTGTTGAACGCGTGCACCTGGCCGCCATAAGCGGTGTACACCTTGCTGAAGCCCTCGACGTAGCAGATGCCCGTGAGACTGCCGTAGTAGTAGGGATCGAGATTCTCGTTTGGGTAGGGCACAGTCGCGGTTGGGCTGTTTGGGTCAACACCCGGTACCACGGCCACGGTGCCCTTGGCTGTGTCATAGCGTGTGAGGCAGTTGCTGTTCTGCTTCCTGCTTGCACGCTCACCACCGGCGCAATCCTGCGAGCCGATCCAGAGGCTGTTGTTGTCGCCGAACAGCATCTTGCTGTGATTGCCATCGGAGATGGGCAGGACCGCGGAGACCGTCTTTGTCGACAGCGGAATGACGGACAGATTGCCGGCATACAGATTGTCCGGCTGTAGCTGCTGGCCTGCGACGTAGACGTTGGTGCCGTCTGTGATGGAAACGGTCGCTCCGCCGGGCAGAGCTGTGGTCGAGATTACTGGCGAAGTGTAGGTTGCACTCGCCGGATAGCTGTCTGTGCGTATGTTGCTGATGTTGGCGAAGCTGATGGCCGGGATGTCGT
>CAXTSF010000005.1:10581-14600 GCA_964246865.1 uncultured Terriglobus sp. | reverse complement strand
GGTTTCCGGTGTGCCACCGCACTCGCGGCCGCAGCTGAGGATATACGCCTTAGCTCCATCCGGAGAGAAATAGGCGTTCGCTGGCCGGTGAAATGCGGGCTCACGGACACTGCCGTCCGGCTGCGTGGACCCAACGGGCAGCAGGCAGTACACCGGATTGTTCACCGGTTGGCACACGGTATAACCCGGGGGCGGCGGCTGGTTCGCATTGAGCCGCAGCAGACGGTAGACGCTGTTCGAGTTCCGCGTCAGCACCAGCACCACGGTGCGCGACGGGTTGGCAACAACCCGGTACACCCCTGACACCGGCAGGTTGTACACGCCCGGCGTGGTGGTACCAAGCTCTGCAACGACGAACAACCCTGTGCTCTCCTCGGCTGAATAGATGATTGCGGCATCCGTTGGTACAAACAGTCCGGACGACGGGCCCGGCAGGGCCGCATTGCCACCCAGGGTGGAACCTACGGACGATTCCGTCGCATAGCTGATCGTGGTGATCGCGCCGGTGGTGTCATAGACATAACCGCGTTGCTGCTCCGGGTAGTTGAAAAGCAACGTCGGGCTCCCAGCGCCGCTATAGCCGGTAACGGGAAAAGTACTGTTCGGCGTGTAGACGTTGGAACGGATATCCCGCTTTGCATCCAGCAGCTGAAGCCCGGACGGGTTCCCAATCGCGACCATGACACGCTGCGCGAGCTTCGACGGTGGTGTTGTGCGGCCGGCAAAGTTATTGGCGGGAAACTTGTAAGGGCGGTATCCACAGCGAACGGTCAGCAGGGCGGCGGCAATCAGCAGAAAGGCGAAAGCCGTCCGCGCAAAATGTGCTCTCTTCAACAGTAAAACCTCGAAACGGCGCGGGTCCGAGCGGCCCTGCGGGTTGCCTGAGTATACCAAAGGGCTCATCAGGATCTGTCTCTTAGACGAGCTGCGGGGCAGGAGAGAAGCGGGCCGCCAGCTACACTGATGGGAGGCAAGGATGCAACGGATCCTGCTCCCGGATGGCATGGCAACTCACACGACAGATCGACTCTTCGCGGCCACGCCGGTTCTCTGCGATGGCGCACTCGGGACGATGCTCTATGCGCGCGGCGTGTTCATCAATCGCTGCTACGACGAGTTGAACCTGTCCGAGCCTGCCCTGGTGCGCGGTCTTCATGAGGAGTACCTCATGGCCGGCGCGGAGATGATTGAGACCAACACCTTTGGTGCCAATGCCGCGCGGCTGCAGCGCTTTGGACTTCAGAGAAAGGTGACCGACATCAACCGGGCAGCGGTCCGGATTGCGTGCGAGGCGGTTAACAGCATCCGTCACAAGCATCAGCACGAGGCCTTCGTCGCAGGCTCCGTCGGCCCGCTCGGATTGCCCGCCGGCGGCCAGGATGTGGCCTCGCTCCAGGCCATCTTTGAGGAGCAGATCCGCGCGCTCGCCGGCACGGGAGCTGAATCGAGGCAGGCAGACGATCACGCCATCGATCTGCTTATTCTTGAGACCATGACTTCGATCATCGAAGCCGAGGCTGCGTTGCGGGCGGCGCACTCCGCAGCGCCAGAGCTGCCCGTGATCGCCATGATCACCGTGACCGATGCCGGCACCATGGCAGACGGCACCACCCCCGAGCAGGCCGTTGAACGCTTTGCCGCTTTCGGCGTCAGTGCCCTGGGCTGCAATTGCAGTGACGGACCCAATCTCGTGCTGCAGACCATTGAGCGAATGCGCCGGGTTACGGCCCTGCCTATCGCGGCCATGCCAAATGCGGGTGTTCCCAGCTGCGTGGACGGCCGCAGCATGTATCTCTCGTCGCCCGAGTACCTCGCCAGCTTCGCCCGCAAAGCCGCCCGCGCTGGCGCGACCCTCATTGGCGGTTGCTGCGGCACCACACCACAGCACATCAAGGCAATGCGTTCGTCCCTGCGCGCCGTGCAGGCTCAGTCCGATGGGCTGGCAGCTGTGTCCTCTCGCGCCGCCTCCGGCCCTCTCCAGCCGCCGCCGCTGGAGTCGCGATCAGGCGTGGGCGCGCGCATCGCACGCGGCGAGTTCATCACACTTGTCGAGATCGTACCGCCCAAGGGCATCGACTGCACACGTGAGCTGGAGGGCGCGCGCGCACTGAAACGGCAGGGCGTCCACGCGATCAACGTGCCGGACTCGCCGCGCGCCAGCGCGCGCATGAGCGCCGGCAGCCTCTGTCTGCAAATCGAACAGAAGGCCGGTATTGAAACCGTCCTTCACTTCACCTGCCGTGACCGCAACCTGCTCGGCATTCAGGGCGATCTGCTCGGTGCCGCGTCGCTGGGTATGCGCAACATTCTTTGCCTTACCGGCGACCCGCCGAAGATGGGTACTTCGCCCGACGCCACCGCGGTCTTTGATGTGGATGCCGTGGGTCTGGTCGGCATCGTCCGCGACATGAACCACGGTCTTGACCTCGCAAAGGGCGCGCTGGGCCAGAGCACCGGCTTTGTGATCGCATGCGCCGCCAATCCGGGCGTCCCGGACATGGACGCCGAGGTGCGCCGCTTCGCCGCAAAGGTGGAGGCCGGGGCCGAGTTCGCCATCACGCAGCCGGTCTTTGACCTCCGCCTGCTTGAGACTTTTTTGCGCAGGATCGAGGCTTTCCGCATACCGGTCGTGGCCGGCATATGGCCGCTCACCAGTGTCAAAAACGCGCTCTTCATGCGCAACGATCTGAAGGTCCGCATGCCCGACAGCATCCTTGAACGCATGGGCCGCGCCGGCTCACCCGAGGCCTCGCGCGCCGAGGGGGTCACCGTCGCACAGGAGATGCTTGCTGAGGCGCAGCCCATGGTGCAGGGCGTGCAGGTAAGCGCGCCCTTTGGTCGATACCAATCGGCGGTCGACGTGATGCAAGCGCTGCTGCAACCGGCCGCGGCCGTCAGCTAAGGAGACAGTGTGCCAACCTTTGAGGAACAACTGAAAGAGCTTGAAACGATCGTGGAGCGTCTGGAGCGGGGCGATCTCCCGCTCGAGCAGTCGCTCGCGCTCTTTGAGAAGGGCGTCGGCCTCTCCGACAGCTGCAAGAAGGAGCTGGACACCGCGGAAGGACGCGTGCAAATCCTTCTGCAGAAGGGCAATGGGCGCGAGCGCGAGGCGGAGGATCTCCACCTGGACGAAACCTCGCGTTAGCAGGGATCTACGTTTGCCGCGGTCTCTGCTTCTTCCGAGAGCCATTCACGAAGAACGCAAAAGCGTCTAAGCCGGTACCAGTTCGTCAACCTTTGCCTGTCCATAATGGCTTTGCACATAGTCGTCGAGGATGACCTTGAACTCCTCGACGATGTGGTCGCCCTTCAGCGTCATGGCCAGCTTACCGTCGATGTACACCGGTGCCTTCGGCTCCTCAAAGGTGCCAGGCAGCGAGATGCCGATGTTGGCGTGCTTGCTCTCGCCAGGCCCGTTGACGATGCAGCCCATCACCGCCAGCTTCATCTCCTCCACGCCTGGATACGCCCGCTTCCACTCCGGCATGGACGTCGTAATGTAGTTCTGCACCTGCTCCGCCAGCATCTGGAAGTAGGTCGATGTGGTGCGCCCGCAGCCGGGGCAGCTGGTCACCTGCGGCGCAAAGGAACGGATGGAGAGCGCCTGCAGGATCTGCTGCGCGCAGCGAACCTCCTCCGACCGGTCGCCGCCAGGAGTGGGCGTCAACGAGACACGGATCGTATCGCCGATGCCGGCCAGCAGCAGCGGCGCGAGGCCGGCCGTCGACGCAACTGTACCTTTCATACCCATGCCCGCCTCGGTGAGCCCGAGATGCAGAGCGTAATCGCAACGCCGCGCCAGCTCCGTGTACACATCGATCAGGTCGCGCACACCGGAGACCTTTGCCGAGAGAACGATCTGATCGCGCCGCAAACCGTATCGTTCCGCCGCGGCGGCGTTGTCGAGCGCTGACCGCACCATCGTCTCCAGCATCACATCGCGCGCCGGCAACGGGTTTGCCGAGCGGGAGTTCTCGTCCATCATGCGCGTCAGCAGCGCCTGGTCCCGCGACCCCCAG
>CAXTSF010000005.1:5395-10551 GCA_964246865.1 uncultured Terriglobus sp. | reverse complement strand
TGACGCCGATACGGACCGGCTTGCCATGTTTCGCGGCAATCTCGATCATGGTGCGAAAATTGTCGTCGTCTTTGCGGCCGATCGAGACGTTGCCGGGATTGATCCGGTATTTGGCCAGCGCCGCCGCGCACTCCGGATAGCGCGCCAGCAGCTGGTGCCCGTTGTAGTGGAAGTCACCGATGATCGGCGTCTTCCAGCCCTTCGCCTCAATGCCCTCGATAATGGCGGGGACGGCCTTCGCCGCTTCGTCATTGTTGACGGTGATGCGCACCATCTCCGAGCCCGCACGTGCCAGCGACGCAATCTGCTGGACGGTGCTCTCCACATCTGCGGTGTCGGTGTTGGTCATGGACTGCACCACCACCGGCGCATCCGAACCGACGCGTACCCCACCGATGTTGACGGAAACGGCTTGGCGGCGGCTGATCTCAGGCATGGGCTCTCCACTCTCGAGTCTACCAAAGCAGGCATTACACTGGTGGAACGTGGCCCGGTAGCTCAGACGCATAGAGCGGCGCACTCCTAAGGCGAAGGTCGCAGGTTGGACTCCTGCCCGGGTCACCACACCCCTTTCTAAACGCGCGCAGTTATGTGTTAGCCGGAGCGGCCCGTCCGGCATCAGGCCTTTGACTCACCCTCGTCCGATCTCTCCAGCACGGCTTTCTTCGCCGGCCGCAGCAGCGGGAACAGGATCACGTCGCGAATCGAGCGCGAGCCCGTGAGCAGCATCGTGAGCCGGTCAATGCCGATGCCCTCGCCGGCTGTCGGCGGCAGGCCGTAACCCAGTGCGCGGACATAGTCGGCGTCCATCTGGTGCGCCTCATCGTCGCCGCGCTCCCGCTCGCCAAGCTGGGCCTCAAAGCGGCGTCGCTGGTCCTCGGGATCATTGAGTTCAGAGAAGGCGTTGCCGACCTCGAAGCCGCCGATATAGAACTCGAAGCGCTCGACCCAATCGGGCTCGTCGGGCTTTACCTTGCTGAGTGGGGAAACGGCGAGAGGGAAGTCGTAGATGATGGTCGGCTGGATGAGGTGATGTTCTGCTACCGTCTCAAAGAGCGAAGCGATAACACTTCCGAAAGCGACTCCTGTTTCAAGCAAGCTCTCTATCGTGCGTAGCGCGGAGCGGAACATATCAGCCTGCGATGGCATGACATTGCCGTACACACCAGATCCTGAGGGCGAAGAATGATTAATATCCCGAAGGAATGTCAGTAGCCGATCTCGGGAGTCGAACACTATGCCACTCGGCGGATCGCAATAGTTGCTTGGCCAAAATCGAACGACCGCCTCGCGCATACTCAACCGCTCCCACCTCCCAAGGTCAATACTGACCACCTCTCCCGCACGCGGCCCCTTGGCGATCGGAAACTCCACCACGGTGGTCCCGTTCACGTCGGTCGCCACGAACTTCATCAGCTCCTCTGTGAGGTCCATCAGGTCGTGGTAGTTACTGTAGGCCTGGTAGAACTCGAGCATCGTGAACTCGGGATTGTGCTGGGTGGAGATGCCCTCATTGCGGAAGTTGCGATTGATCTCATACACCCGGCCCATGCCGCCCACCACCAGCCGCTTCAGGTACAGCTCCGGCGCGATCCGCAGGAAGAGGTCCATGTCCATCGTGTTGTGGTGCGTCACAAAGGGCCGGGCCGCGGCACCGCCGGCTACCGGCTGCATCATCGGCGTCTCCACCTCCAGATAGCCGCGGCTGTCAAAGAAGGTGCGCAGTGCCTTCAGGACCTTCGCGCGCTTCACGAAGACATCGCGCACATCTGTGTTCATGAACAGGTCCACATAGCGCTGCCGGTAGCGCAGCTCCACATCCTCCAAACCGTGAAACTTGTCCGGCAGCGCTAGCATGGCCTTGCTCAGGAAGATCAGTTCGGTGACGTGCACCGTAAGCTCGTCCGTGCGGGTGCGGAACAGGTAGCCGCGCACGCCGATGTGGTCGCCCAGGTCCAGCAGCTTGTACAGCTGAAACGCCCGCTCGCCTACGGCGTCCAGCCGCACGTAGATCTGCAGCCGAACACCGTTCTGCTGCAGGGTCGCGAAGCCTGCTTTGCCCTGGCCGCGATAGGCCATCAGACGGCCCGCTACGGAGATGTTGACCCGCTCCGCCTCCAGTGCCTCTCCTGTGCTCCCGTCGTAGCTCGCGCGGATCTCCGGGATCGTTCGCAGCGGTGCCTCTGCCGTGCCCAAAAAGCTGTTGGGGTAGGTCGCTTCCAGTGGCTTGAGGCCTGCTTCAACGCCGATGGCCTCGATCTTCTTCAGCTTCTCCTGGCGCAGCCGGTACATCTCTTCTTCAAACTCGGATTCAAACAACGGAAAGCCCTTCTTTCGTGCGGCAAGAAGGTCAGTATAGAGGGCGCGCCATCTGTGCCCAGGTCCGCGTCGTCAGCCCTGCTTCCTGCGTCTTATCCGTGTGTAGGAAATGGAGCAGAAAGTATGTGGAAGCGAGCAGGAATCATCGTATCCATGGCCGCTCTCGCGGCCGTACCAGTAAGCGTTGTGGCGCAGGTGGAAGGTCCCCGTCCGACGCAGGTCCTGATCCGGGCCGAAAGCAAGACCGATGCCGGCCTCGGACTGCAGCCTTCGAGTGTGCAAATGGAGATTGGCAACAAGCAGGTGCAGCTCTCGAATCTGCGCCCCCTCACCGGACCGGGCGCGCAGAAGGTGGAGATCGCCCTTCTCATTGACGACGGCCTGCGGTCCAACTTTGGTGTTCAGCTGCAGGACATCGAAAGTTTTGTCCAGACAACTGTCAGTCCCAATGTGGCCATCGGTGTCGGCTTCATGCAGAACGGCCGGGCAGAGTTCCCCAAGGGCTTCAGCACCGATGCCGAGGTGGCGACCAAAGCGATCCGCCTGCCGCTGAGCTCCGCCGGCATCTCCGGCAGCCCTTACTTCGTCGTCTCGGACCTGACGAAGCACTGGCCCACCACGGGCAATGCCGCGCGCGTCATCCTCATGATCACGAACGGTATTGACTATTACAACGGCTCCGTGAGCCCGCTCAATCAGAACAGCCCGTATGTCGATTCGGCCATTCGTGACGCGCAGCGAGCCGGCATTCCCGTCTACTCCATCTTCTATGGACGGCGCGAGGTGAACGGCAACCTGAGCAGCTTCTCCGGCCAGAGTTATCTGGAGCAGGTGGCACAGGGGACCGGCGCCATCGCTTTTGTGCAGGGAACCATCAACCCCGTTTCGCTCAAGCCGTACTTCAACCAGTTCAACCGGGCGCTCAAACAGAGTTACGTGGCGACCTTTGACCTGAGCAATCGCAAGCCGGAGCGGCTGAAGGTTTCGACCACTGTGCCCGACGTGAAGCTGAAGGCGCAGGGAGAGATCGAGGCCTCAGGATCGGTAGCTCGCGTTGAGTAGGAAGCCTGTTTCGCGCGATGCGGTAAGCTGAGCCAGTGCCTCAGCCTTCCGTATCGGCGCGCAAGCAGTTTCTCCGCTACCTTCTCGTGGGCGGATTTAACACGCTCTTCGGGCTTGCTGTGTCGGAGCTTCTTGTGCTCCTGCTCAGCAAGCCCTTTCCGCACTACGGCTATATCGCTACACCGATCCTCTCGAACCTGATCAACGTGACCGTGTCCTATCTCGGCTACAAGTGGTTCGTCTTCAAAACAGAGGGCCGGTACCTCCCGGAGTGGCTCCGGGCCATGGCGGTCTACAGCATACCCATGCTGGTCAATACCGCCGCGCTCCCCGCGCTGAAGACGCTGCTGCAGAGGATGGGTCACCTCGGGGCAAGCGCACCCTATGTGGCGGTCGCCCTGCTTACCGGGATGACTGTGATCTACAGCTTCATCGGCAACCGCAAGTTCACCTTTCGCACGGCAGAGAAGGCGCAGGAACCCGTCACGCTCTCCTAGCGAGAGCCCGGCCCGCGTGGCCTGACCGCTTCCGTCACAGCTATTGCGCCACCAATGCCGCCACGGTCTTTCTTCGCCGCGCCTCTTTCCACGTCGCAGCCAACAGCATGGACGCAGCCGCGACCAGGATGGCGATCTCCGGCTCAATTGGCTGCCGGTAGTCCATCGACGCATGAGTCAGGTAGTAGGGAATGGGAAACACGAGAAGAACAAGCAGGAATGGCAGGGTCGACATGCCGGATCGGCGAAGCATGTTCAACACACCCGTGAGCATCAGGACGGTGAGCACCGTGCAAAAGGGCAGATTCGCCAGGTCCAGAGACTCATCTCGAAGGTACTTTGGATCAAAGCTCCAGTAACCCGTCCAGAAGCGGACGACTCGCCTGCCGCAAAGTTCGACAAAGGCCAGCGGATGACGTCGAACGTACCCCAGAGCCAGGTCGTGCTTGTCCGCCATGTATGGAAGCTCCCCCATGCGGAGATACTTTTCCATCTCGCCGGCGTCGCTGGCCGGATGTGCGGAGGCTGGATTGGATTTGAAGGTATCGCCATGGTTCCCGGCATAGAACTCCAGCCAGAAGCCGTCACGCATCGGCACCACCGCATGCATCACGCGGGAGTTTCGCACAGCCCAGGGTGTCATCACAGCAAGCAGCACCACGCAGGACAGAGCGGCACGGCTTAATGCCGGCTGAAAGTGCGCCCAGCGTTCCAGGCTGCCCACCAAAATCAGCACGGGAAAAAGTGAAAGGATGCATGGGTTATTAAGGGCGGTAACCCCGTACAGCAAACCGAAACCGGCCCATTGGAGCACGCTCGCCTGCCGCAGGTGCAGCGAGGCGTAGAAGCACCAGGCAAAGAGGAAGGCCGTCAGCGTGCAATCCCATAGGTATGCGCCGGAGTAATAGATCGCAAACGGGTAGAGCGCCCACAGCCAGGCCGCTGCCCTCGGCAGGGCCGGATAGATTTCACCGAAGGACTTGCGAGCGATCAGAAACACGGGAAGGGTGGTGAGGGCGCTGAGCAGTGCATTCAGGCCGAGAGCTGCAAAGGCCGAGGCATTCGTGTACAACCCAAAGATCTTGAAGATGCCGGCGAGCAACGCGGGATAGAGCGGCGCCAACAGTGCCGTTGGTCCCGTTAGCGGCTGAAAGGGCGCGGCAAAGCCGTGGCCGATAAAGAGGCTGCGCGCGATCCAGCCCTCCTCCCACCCGAACATCTCAAAATGATCGGACCGCGGCAGCTCCCGAAAGACGACCAGAACAACGGCTAGCCGGA
>CAXTSF010000005.1:0-5385 GCA_964246865.1 uncultured Terriglobus sp. | reverse complement strand
CAGACCGCATAGAACGATGGGGAATAGGGTCGGAAGACTCTCAAATAGGCCGTGCTGGAACCATTCCGTCTTCCGGTCTGCTCTACGGGTGCGAATCGTCAAATCGGGTCCTGACTGCCACTGCGAAGCGCCTGATTGAACAGCAGTTCCATCCTAAGACACAGGTGCCGCGGAAATGTCACGCTCTCGGACCAGAAGAGTCAGCGTGATCTACGACTTATTTGCCATGGTTTGAGCCGCCGAAAGGCGTTACTCCGGGTAGCTACGACTCCACTTCAACCTACGCTGCGAGAAGCGTCTCCCGATACACGCCCGCGTTCCCGTGGTCTTTATCGCGTTGTGCGTGCAATGGAACTCAACCAAACCGCAATTCCAATCACGTAGGCGCATGCCGTATCCATTGCAGCGAGCGAGATCGGATCCCCAACCCGCGTGTGTGGTGCAAGCCAGAGCAGGAAGATGAGTGACGCAATGGCCGCCACCACCGCGACTGTGCTTCCGATACTGACGCGCGCAGGCGGCAGGCTATGCCGCTCCATCGGCATGCCGGACACGGCGACGGCGCAACGTACGGCAAAGTCTTCGGGGATTGCGATTGCGGGCGCTCGCTGCAGAGCAATAACGAGCTCCTGCTCCAACCGATTCTGCTGCTGCCTACTGTCGTTCATCTGACCCTGCCTCTCTCCCGCAATGCGCTTCGCATCTTCTGCCGGCCCCGATGCAGATGCGTCCGTACGGTGCCGATCGGCAGGTGCAGTGTCTCGGCAATCTGCTGATAGCTGAGCTCCTCCTGATGGTAGAGCACCAGCACCGTGCGTTCAATCCCATGCAGTTTCTGCAACTCGTCCTCCACCTCTATCTGAAATTCCTGATGCCGCAGCTGCTGCTCTGCATTGGGAGAAGGGTGCGGCAGGCGCTCCTGCCAGGCTGTTGCTTCCTCGGAGAGAGATGTCAACGGCTGATCTTCGCGCCGCCGCCGCTTCCACTCGTCCTGCGCCACATTCACCGTGATCCGGTAGAGATAAGTACTCAGCATGGAGCGGCCCTCAAAAGTCGGAAACGCGCGAAAGAGGCGCAGAAACACCTCCTGTGCAAGGTCTTCCACGTGCTCCCGGGTGCCCGTCAGGCGGGTCAATGTGCGGAAGACTGCCGCCTGATGCTCGCGGACCAGGGCTTCGAACTGTTGCGTATCTGCCAGGCACGGTAAGACTGCCGGAAACAGGCAAAGTTTCATGGGCTCTCTTGAAACTCTGCTCTCCTATGCCGGTCTAACGCGGGCAGTACAGGAGAACGTATGAACGCCTTCTACTCACCATTCATTATCCCCGTTGCAGGAATTCTGCTGGGACTGGTCCTCGGGCTTGGCAACATCATCAGCCAGATGAAAGCAAGGGAACTGCGGGCCCAGCACCGGCTGGCCCTGCTGAACCGCGGCATGTCTCCTGCTGACATCGAAGCCGCTCTTGGCAGCGTTGAATCGGAAAACAAGGCCGTACGCGATCCTCTGCGCAGCTTGGGCACCGCCCGCCGCACGGCCCTGGTGCTGCTTTCCAGCGGCATCGGGTTCTCTCTGTTCGGTTTGCTGCTTGCCGCCGTGGTCCGCCAGCGGGAGACTCTTGTGGTGCCAGCACTCGGCCTTGTTCCCATCGCAATCGGGGTCGGTTTTCTTATCGACTACAACCTGCAGAAGCGCGAACTCGCGCGCTTCGGCATGGAAGTGGACGCAGAAGCCGGCTGGCGCTTTCCTGTCCGGGATCGAATTTAGCAATCAGACTTAGTTTGTCGGAACGTATGCCTGAGGCACGCTACCGGATGGCTCCGCCGTTCGTGCGCGCGGCACCAGCGCCGGCTTCGCGGATCGCGAGGGCTCGCTTGCATCGGCAAAGTCCGGCTCACGGACCAGAGGCCGGATCTCCATGGGCTCCGTCAGGCTCCAGATCAGCAGGCTGTCCTTGGGCAAGTGTGTCTGCCGGTCCTGCTTCAGCCACCACACCGTGCTCACACCCGCTCCCAGACCAGCACCCACCAGAGCACCTACACCGCCGCCGACCACGGCCCCTGCAGCAGCCGCACCGCCGGTCGCCAGCGACATAGCCGCCAACGTCTCCTTGCCATGATCCTTGCGCACCAGCGTACCCTCGGAGTTGATCTTCAGATCGCCGTACTGGTCCGTGTCCACCACCGAAGCGCGTACCGGATACTGCGTTCCATCCGGCAAGGTGATTTCGCGGGGCTCCATGTGAATCATCGCCGCTCCGCTGATCCGGCGGCCGCCTCGGATTGCCGTTATCCTGCCGTGCAGCACGGAACCCGCGGGAATGATGACGCGCCCGTTGTGCTTGATGTCGTCCGTGATCTCGCCGCTGAACTTCGTGTTCTCGGCCGTGCTTGCCGTTTCGATCTGCTGTTTGAGGCGCATACGCACCAGCGTTCCTGTCGGCAGCTCATGCGCGTTCGTCGGCACCTCCGTCACAATGTTCGCGTCTGGATCAAAGGCGGCGATGTCGTGGGCCTTGAGTGTCTCCGCGGGCGAGCGGTAGACGGCGGCATCGCTCTCGTACGCCGGGCGGCTCGGCACGGGTCTCGTGACCGGTGCCGCTGGTGTCGTCTGTTGCGGTGCAGCGGCCTTCTCCTCGGCACCCATCGGCTTTGCGGCCGAGGGCTTCGGCTCAACCACGATCGTCACCGGCGCAGCGGCTGAGTCCTCCACCACCACATCTGGAGGGTGGGAAACACCGGTTTGCTGGGCGAGGGCGGGAACCGTGGATGCGGCGAGAACGGCAAGGGCGGCAAACTTCATAGGAACCTCCGGGCATCGGCGCACACGAGTGATGGCGCATCTGCCTGCACCCTCAACGATACGCAAGGCAGCCGGGGAAAACCGCGCCTTTGGCTCAGCCGTACCTCCCCCGCTAACAGCGGTCCCTGTTCATCCGGTAAGGCGTTGGCTTTGCTAGAATCCGACAGGCGCAGAGCCCGATGGTTCAGGCGAATGTTGCGGGGTTTCGCCGAGACCATGACCGATCTGCTTCAAACCATTGTGGGTGCGCAAGGCACGGTGATCGCCGTTGACCGGAGACCCAAACTGAACGATCGCCTCGCACATCGCATCATCGCGAGCGGCGTAGCCAGCACCGACGCAAGGAGCACCATGACTGAGATCGTTTCCATTCGCGCACGCGAGATCCTGGACAGCCGCGGTAATCCCACGGTAGAAGCCGACGTACTGCTCTCCGGTGGACATCTCGGCCGCGCCGCCGTGCCCAGTGGAGCGTCCACCGGCGAGCACGAGGCAGTGGAGCTGCGCGATGGTGACAAAGAGGTCTATCTCGGCAAGGGTGTGCTGCAGGCCGTTGAGAACGTGGAGAGCTTTCTTGCGCCGGAACTCGCCGGCATGGATGCGAGCAACCAGCGCCTGATTGACGCCACGATGCTTGGTCTGGATGGCACCCCCAACAAGGCTCGTCTCGGTGCGAATGCCATCCTTGCCGTGTCGATGGCCTGCGCTCGCGCCTCGGCAAGCGCGCTGAAGCTGCCCCTCTACCGCTACCTCGGTGGCGTGAACGCGTGCCTCCTGCCAACGCCGATGATGAACATCCTGAACGGCGGCGCACATGCCGACAACAACGTGGACTTTCAGGAGTTCATGATCATGCCGGTCGGCGCGGAGAGCTTCTCCGAGGCGCTCCGCTGGGGTACTGAGGTCTTTCACACGCTCAAGGGCGTGCTCAAGAAGAAAGGCTACAACACCGCGGTTGGGGATGAGGGTGGCTTTGCGCCCTCACTCAAGTCCAACATCGAAGCTATCGAGCTCATCCTCGAGGCCATCGATCTCGCCGGTTACACCGCGGGTGAGGAGATTGCATTGGCTCTCGATCCTGCATCGAGTGAGTTCTTCAGCAAGGAGTCTGGCCGCTACATCTTCAAGAAGTCTGACCGGAGTGAAAAGAGCTCGGCCGAGATGGCTGCGTACTGGGCTGACTGGGTCCGGCAGTACCCAATCGTCTCCATCGAGGACGGCCTTGCGGAGGACGATTGGGAGGGCTGGAAGATCCTGACCGACGAGATTGGCGACCGCTGCCAGCTTGTGGGCGATGACCTTTTTGTGACAAACACGAAGCGCCTGCGCGAGGGCATTGAGAAGGGTGTCGCCAATTCAATCCTCATCAAAGTGAACCAGATCGGCACGGTATCCGAGACGCTTGAGGCAATTGAGCTGGCCCGCCGCTATGGCTACACCTCGATCATCTCGCACCGCTCCGGCGAGACTGAGGACACCTTTATCGCAGACCTTGCCGTCGGCACGGGTGCCGGCCAGATTAAGACCGGCTCCGCCTCACGCACGGATCGCATCGCGAAGTACAACCAGCTGCTCCGCATCGAGGAAGAGCTGGGACAAACTGCCGAGTACCTCGGTATCGAGTCCGTCAACAGTGGCGAATAGACCGGTCCATCGCAAGCCGCTGGTTCTGACGGTGTTGGATGGCTGGGGTGTGCGCGCCGAGACCCGCGGAAATGCGATCGCGATGGCCCGCAAGCCCAACTATGACCGGCTGCTGCGTGAGTACCCAAACACGACTATCCGTGCAAGCGAGCATTTTGTCGGCCTGCCGGACGGCCAGATGGGCAACAGCGAGGTTGGCCACCTGAACCTGGGTGCGGGACGAGTGGTGCGCATGGACATCACGCGTATCGATGAGCGGATCGTCTCCGGCGAGTTCTATCGAGATCCCGTGCTGGTGGGGGCGGTAAGGAGCGCGAACGAGCGCAGCCGCTCCGTCCATCTGCTCGGGCTGCTGAGCGATGGTGGGGTGCACTCGCACACCCGGCATCTGTATGCGCTGCTGCGGCTCTGCGCGCAGCAAGGGGCAACACGCGTGTATGTCCATGCCTTCCTGGATGGGCGCGACACCTTGCCGGCCTCCGGTGCCGGGTTCGTCGAGCAGCTGCAGCAGCAGTTTCGCCAGATTGGTGTGGGTCAGCTCGCCAGCGTGAGCGGACGCTACTACGCGATGGACCGTGATCTGAAGTGGGACCGCGAGGCCAGGGCCTTTGACGCCATGGTGAAGGGAACTGCCGAGGGCGGGGCTTATGTCGATGCGGGTGCCCGCATCCGTGAGTGCTACTCGAACGGCATCACGGATGAGTTCACCATGCCCTTCGTCTGCACAGACGCGAGCGGTGCACCTGTGGGGGCGATCGGGGATGAGGACCTTTGTATCTGCTTCAACTATCGCTCGGACCGTGTACGGCAGATCACGCGGGTGCTGGCGCGCAACGTTGAGGGTGGCCTCACGAAAGCAGATGCGCGCGACCTGCCGAAGGCCGATGACCTGGATCTCGAGATCCCACGCGCGACAGTTCCGCAGAATCTGCGCTACATCA
>CAXTSF010000004.1:32140-37489 GCA_964246865.1 uncultured Terriglobus sp. | reverse complement strand
GAGGACAACCTGAGCTACCGCGATACCGTTGTGCTGCAGCAGAGCGCGATCCGCGTGGTGCAGCAGAGATTCCGCAGCGCACGTGTGCTGACGGCGTGGCCAGTCGCGGCGGACCTGCAGCGGCCGGAGCTGGGCTATGTGCGGCAGCCGATGCGCACGGTAGAGATCGCAAACTTTTCCGGGGCGGAGGTTGCGCGCGCTGCCGGAGAGAAGGGCAGCTATGACGTAGCGCTGGTGTTTTCAACGAAGTACGACCCGCCCTCGGGAGCGTTGCGTCTCTCGGCGGCACGGGAAAGCGACGTGCGATTCTACGACTATCACCGGGACCTGCGGCCGGAGGAGATCGCTGAAAAGCTGGGCGGCACGGTGGTCTGGAGCGCGGAGCGGAAGGGACACTGGGCAGCGGTGGTGCAGTTTTAGCGCGCCGATTGCCTGGTCCTGGCCGGGGATGGGCCGTGGATCAGGACTCAACCGGCTGGCTGCCCATGCGGCTCACGACGATCCACGCATACTGTGCGGCGGAGAGCGGTGCGAGCCAGGCGATGGCAAGGATCAGTACTGTCCGAGTCGCCGAGAGGAGCGGCGTGGTGGCGACCTGCTCCACGAGGATGAGGAACATGGTGATGATCTGCACCACCGTGTTGACTTTGCCGAGCAGGCTTGGACGAAAATCCCGCAGGGTATGCGTGACATAGAGCAGCGTGGAAATGAGGAGGATGCCGAGGTCACGCGCAAAGACGAGCACGGTCACATAGCGGGGCACCAGGCCCATATGGTGGACGGTGAGAAAGAGGGTGGAGAGCAGGAGCTTGTCGGCAATCGGGTCAAGATACTGGCCCAGCCGTGTGCTCTGGCCGAGGTGCCTCGCCAGGCGGCCGTCAAGAGCGTCGGTAAGACCACACAGGAGAAATAGGAGCAGAGCCAGAGCGCTGTGGTGGTCCAGGATGCTGATGACGAGGAACGGAACCAGGAACAGCCGGAGCATCGAGAGCAGATTCGGCGTGGCACGGAACTGCGCAACGAGGGAGGTAGGCGTAAGCTGCGGCGGTAGGCGTCGGTCGGGCAAGGTCGCTCCCCATGCTAACGCAGTGCCGCTTACCCAGGCCCGGTTTGCGGGAGAGCCGATGGCGAAGTACACTTGGGAAGCGATGCGGCCTGGAAATGGCCCACGCGATCGGTACGCAGGCGCGTAGCTCAGTTGGTTAGAGCGCTACCTTGACACGGTAGAGGTCAGCGGTTCGAATCCGCTCGTGCCTACCACATCCCCCAAAAGATCTAGATGCCCTTGGTTCACCCGCATTCCGGTGAGAGGTCCGGCACCGTGCTGTGCTGAGCGCCGTCTGAGGTGAGTTACTCGCCGGAATCGTCCGGGTTGGGTTTCTTTGCCGCGGGAGCCTGCCCAGGCGTCTTCGGCGCTGGCTTTACGCCCTTTGGCAACTTCTTCTGCGATTGCAGGAAATCGACGAGACGGGCGATCTGATCGTCGTTGAGGGCGTCACGGAAGGGCGGCATACCGCCGCCGCCGTGCACGATCTGGTGGGTGAGTTCGTCATGGGTGGCCGATTTACCAATGCCCTGGAGGCTGGGACCGTCATCCGTGCCGGCAAGGTTGACGGCGTGACAGTGGGCGCAACCGCTGGAGCTGTAGAGGGCCGCGCCCTCTGCCTTCTGCGCCTTGCTGGCGGCAACAGACGCGGAGGGCACGAGGCAGAGCAAACCGACGGCAAGAAGGGGCGGGAGGCTTCGCAGATTCATCTCCTGGGTAAGATGCCCTGTTTGTTTTAGCCACTTGGGACTACTGATTGGCCGAGAAGGATTGCGGTCCCGTCGGGACAGCCGTATTCGTCTGCGCGGCAACAGGTTTGCCGTTCACAACAGGGTCGAGCGTGTTGATGTGCCAGGGCACGGACTCGTTGGCGATCTCGATGTGGTTGCGCAGGTACTCGAGAGCATAGGTGTTGGCCGTGGGGTCGTCCTTCTGATCGGCGAAGAGAGCGGACTCGCGTGCGGCTTCGGGCTTCATGCCGAGGCGGCGATAGAGGATGGAGAGAATGTAATGCGCGGCAAGATCGTCGGGATCAATGGTCTGCAGGGCCTCGTACTGCTCGCGGGCAAGCGGGTACTTATGCTGCTGGTAGAACGAGAAGCCCAGCTCGCGATGGGCATCGCGTGAGCGCGGGAAGGCGGCCACGACGGTTTGCAGATCGGCGATGGCATCGTCGAGCGAACCCTCATTGCGCTCGACGAGTGCGCGGTAGTAGAGGGCGCGGGCGTTGCCGGGCGAAAGGGCGAGTGCGCGCGCGAGGTGCGGGCGTGCGTCCTCGTAACGCTCCCAGCTGATCTCCACGATGGCCATGTTGGTGAAGGCGTCGGCGTAGTCGGGCCGCAGCTTCGCGACATGCTGAAAGGCATCCACCGAGGCGGCGTACTGCTGCGCGTCGAGCAGGGCTATGCCGTAGTTGTTCCAGCGCATCCATTCCTTATTTTCATTGGGGAGCGGTGCCGTGGGGCCATTGTCGCCGATGTTGATGGTGCGCGATGTGCTAACCATGTCGGTGACCGGCTGCTCGTACTGATGTTTATTCATGCCGAAGTCAATGAAGTGTTGATTGAAGCGGCGGTACTTGACGGAGGCTGTGAGCGTGAGCGGGCCGGAGATGTTTTGCGGGACCTGGAACTGGTAACGCACGATCTGCGACCGGCCGCTTTGCACCGTGTTGTTATAGGCGACGATGCGGTTGTTCCACACCTCGTGATGCGCGTTCAACGAACCCTTGACGTTGATGAGGCGGTTGGTGAAGGAGTGCGCGCGGCCGTCGAGTTCACCATCGTTCTGAAGGTAGCCGCTCTCGTAGAGTGTCGTGCCGCGTGCGTCCTTCACCGTGAAGGCGGTCCAGGACTCGTACATGTCGCGCTGCTCGGGCACGTGGGAATGGGCAATGCCCTTGTTCTGGATGATCACGTCAGCGACGAGGGTTTCGCCAGCTTTCACCGAGTAGGAAACAAGCCCTAAGGGTGCTGTCAAAGGTGCTTTCTCGCGCTCTGTGGCGTATTCCGTGCCACGCTCCAGGCCGAAGAGGTCGACGTTGAAGACGTTTGCCTGGAGAAACTGCGCCGTGCGCTTGCCCTGCTCATCGTAGCCGTAGAGCTTTGGGATGAGGGTATTCGCGCCGAGCCAGCGGTGGGAGGCGAGCTGACCGTGCTTTGCACCGGGATCGTTGGAGGTGAGCGCCTCGCGGCCCATGTGGCAGGTCTGGCAGGTGCTTACCGAATCCTTGACATAGAAGGGAAGCGGCGACTGCTTGGCGAAGGAGCTGTTCTGCCACTCGTCGTACAGGGAAATTGCGCGCTGCCACTTGTAATCATTCAGAGTCTTCGGGAGCGCCGCCTTGTGGCAGGAGGAACAGTATTCGCTGGTGCGGTAGAAGGGCTTCATGACTGCGGCGGAGTGGCGTTCGAGGTGCGCCAGGATCTCGGCATCGGAGACCGGCCGGGTGATCGGCGCGCCGGTTTCGTCGACCATGACGGCGGGCGTACCCATCACGTAGGAGCCGGTGCCGCGGGTGTTGACCTCTTTGATGGAGTGGCAGACAGAGCAGGTGACGCCGTCCTGGTCGTAGGGCCGCTTCTTCGGTGCGCCCTGGGTAAGCGCGCCGGCGACGAGGGCAATCGGATCGTGGCAGCCCTCGCAATGGCGGGAGAACTGGATGCCTTTTTCCTCGTTCAGCAGGCCCACATTGCGGAGATAAAAGGGGACGCGATTGGAGTTGGAGTGGGCGGACTGACGCCACTGCGCGTGCGACTCCTTGTGGCAATGGCCGCAGTAGTCGGCAGTGGGAAAGCTCTTGGGGTCGAGAAACTCACCTGTGTCGGTGGTCGCATTGGACGGGAGGAATGGGTTCTCCTTACCCTGATAGAAGTTGTACTTCGCGGCGATCTTCTCGTGGTAGGCGTGGCGGGCTGTTGCAGCGGCTTCGGCCTCTGTACCGGCTTTGACAGCGCGCGGCAGCGTGAGCGAAAGCACGGCGGCTCCGGCCGCAAGCAGCATGCCGAATAGAGCCTTGGGTGATCGGGCGGAGAGCTTCATAGAAGGCTGTCTGCAAAAAAGAAGAACTTTTAGCAGCAGCTAATCGTAGGGGAGCGAAGGTAAGAAGGGATACGGTTTCGAGGAGGAGAGAAGGGTCGTTCTTTTGAACGACCCTTTGTGTGATCAACGTCAGCTACGTGGCCGGATGGGGTGGAGGCGCAAGCGCGTGCGCCGCCGACGGGTGGCCGCCCGCTGCGTGCGGGGCGGCGCTGTTCGGGAGATTCGGATCCCCGAAAAGGCCGTTCTCCGAGGGTGGCTTTGCCTTACCGAATTTGCTGAGCACCGTGCTGAGAATGACGTAGAGGACCGGGATAAGAAGAGGTTGAGAAGCGTCGAGGCTGTCATGCCGCCAACGACGGCGGTGCCGACGGAGTGGCGGCCCAGGGAGCCGGCACCGGTGGCGAAGTAGAGCGGCATCACGCCGAGGATGAAGGCGATGCTGGTCATGAGGATCGGGCGGAGGCGCTGCTCGGCGGCATGCTCGGCTGCCGGACGGATGGTCATGCCGGCACGTCGATTCTCTTCCGCGAACTCGACGATGAGGATGGAGTTCTTGGCCGAAAGGCCGATGAGCATAACCATGCCGATCTGAACATACACATCATCGGCAATGCCGCGCAGTGCCACGAACGTGAGCGCGCCGAGGATGGCGGTGGGTACGGCGAGCAGGATGATGAACGGAAGGGCGAAGCTTTCATACTGTGCCGCAAGCGTGAGATAGACGACAAGGAGACCCAGGCCGAAGATGATGAGTGTGCTGCCGGCGGCCTCCACCTGTTCCAGCGCAAGCCCGGTCCAGGAGAAGCTCATGCCCGGCATCTTCTGCCGGTCAAACGCGGCCTGCATACGCTCAAGGCCCTGGCCAGTGGAGAGTCCGGGTGCCTGTGAGCCGTCGATCTCAGCGGAGCGGAAGATGTTGTAGTGGTTGATCACCTGCGGGCCGCTGGTTTCGCGCAGGCCGACGATGTTGTCGAGCGGGATCATCTGGCCGCTGTCAGACCGGACATAGAACTGGCGCAGGTCGGCGGAGTTGCGGCGGTACTGCTGATCCGCTTGTATGTAGACGCGGTAGGAACGATTGTTGTAGTCGAAGTCGTTCACGTAGCTCGAACCCATAAAGGTATTCATGGCCGAGGTGACCTGCGAAAGCGGCACACCGATGGCCTTCGCCTTTTCCCGGTCGATCGTGATGAACAGCTGCGGGTCATTCGCGCGGAAGGTGGTGTTCAGGTTGGTCAGGCCGGAGTTTGGATTGAAGCCCG
>CAXTSF010000004.1:1512-32130 GCA_964246865.1 uncultured Terriglobus sp. | reverse complement strand
CGGCGGTCAGCGGAGCGGCAACACGGTCGATGTCGTTGAAGGTGTTGCGGCCGGAGTCTTGCAGGATGAACTGGAATCCACCGACGGATCCGATGCCGCTGATGGCCGGAGGCTCCGTGGCAAAGAGAATGCCGCCGGGGATGCCGAAGAGCTTCGGTGCGACAGACGCCACGATGGAGTGTGCATCGTGGCCGGGACCTCGGGCAGCGCGCATCCCCGCAGACTTGAGCGGCGCGAAGATGATGCCGGAATTGGGCGAGGAGCCACCGGCAAGGGAGAAGCCCATGGCGGAGAAGGTGCCGTACACATCGTCGTTCTGGCGGATGAGCGCCGCGCCTCGGTTCGCGAAGTCGGTCGTGTAGCTGAGCGAGGCTCCGGGCGGCGTCTGCACGATGACGATGAAGTAGTTCTGATCTTCCTGCGGAACGAAGGCGGTGGGCACGGCGGTGTAGACATACGCCGTGAGCCCGAGCACGCCGACAAAGACCACGGCAAACACATATCGAAGATTGATGGCGAAGGCGACAGCGCGTCCGTAGGAGCGGATCACCCATCGGAGCCCTGCCTCGAACCACTCCACAGGCCTGCGCAGGATGAAGTTGACCGGCTTGAGGATCTTGGGCAGCAGCTGCTTATCGGCGCTGAGCAGGATTGCGGAGAGCGCCGGTGTCAGGGTGAGGGCGTTGAAGGCGGAGATGGCAATGGAGAAGGCAATGGTCAGGGAAAACTGCTTGTAGAGAATGCCAGTGGTGCCGGGGAAAAAGCTGACCGGTACGAAGACGGCGATGAGTACGAGCGAGGTCGCGATGACGGCGCTGGTGACCTCAGCCATGGCGATGCTGGTGGCCTTGCGGGCGTCGGGCACACCCTCTTCCAGGTGGCGCTGCACATTCTCGATGACGACAATGGCGTCGTCCACCACGAGGCCGGTGGCAAGGATGATGCCGAAGAGCGTGAGCGAATTGATCGAGAAGTTGAAGATATTGATGAAGGCGAAGGTGCCGATCAGCGAAACGGGAATCGTGATCGAAGGAATAATCGTCGAGCGCCAGTCCTGCAGGAAGAGGAAGATGACGGCGATGACGATTGCAATGGCTTCGAGGATGGTGGTGCGCACCTCATGGACCGAGTCGGCGACCACGGTGGTGGTGTCGAACGGGATCTCCCATTTCATGCCCGGCGGGAAGCTCTTCTGCAGATCTTCGAGGACTGCTTTGCACTTCCGGTCTACGTCCAGGGCGTTTGCGTTCGAGAGCTGCTGTACGCCGACGCCGATAGATTCCCGGCCGGAGAAGATGAGATTGCTGCTGTAGTTTTCAGCACCCACCTCCGCGTGGCCGACGTCCTTGAGCAGAACCAGGCCATTGTTGCCAGCGGAGCCGGTATTGTTCTTGAGAACGATATTTTCAAACTCGCGTGGATCGGTGAGGCGGCCCACCACACGAACGGCCATCTGGTAGGCCTGGTCACCGGCGTTGGGTGGGAGGCCAAGCTGGCCGGCGGCAACCTCCACATTCTGCTCGGCGAGGGCATTGTTGACGTCGAGCGCGGTCAACTTGCGCGCAGCGAGCCGGGAAGGATCGAGCCAGACACGCATGGCGTACTTGCGCTCGCCGAAGAGGATCACATCACCAACGCCGGAAACGCGCTTGAGAGCATCGCGTATGTACACGTCGATGTAATTTGAGATGAAGGCCTGACTCAGGCTTTTATCGGGCGAGTAGAAGGCTGCGGCGAAGACGAAGTTGCTGTTAGCCTTCGTGATCGCGATGCCGGTATTGTTGACGACGGCCGGCAGACGGCCCTGTGCGGTGGCCACACGGTTCTGAACATCAACGGCAGCGATGGATAAATCGTAGCCGGTTTTGAACGTGATGGTGATGGCGCTGGTGCCGTCGTTCGAGCTGGTGGAGCTCATGTAGCGCATGCCTTCCACGCCGTTGATGGACTGCTCCAACGGGATGGTAACGGCGGATTCCACGGTCTGCGAGTTCGCACCCACATAGTTGCAGGTGACCACGACCTGGGGTGGGGCGAGCTGCGGATACAGCGAAATCGGGATGGAGGGGATAGAAACGGCGCCGGCGAGCACGATGAGCAGCGCGCAGACGGTCGCAAAGATGGGACGGCGTATAAAAAATTCGACCATAGGGGTTCCCTGCGCTTATCCGAGCGGCTGTACGGGGGCGCCTTCCTGCAGAAACTGCAGGCCGGAAAGGATGACACGATCGCCCGAGTTGAGCCCGGCAAGCACCGGGTAGTTGTTTCCAGAGGGTTCGCCGAGGTTGACCGCGACCTGATGGGCGATGTAGCCGTTGCCCTGCTTCTTCGTGATGAACACGAAGCTCTGGCCGCCGATGCGCGTGACCGCGAGAATCGGCACAACC
This sequence comes from uncultured Terriglobus sp., assembly GCA_964246865.1. Classification (GTDB taxonomy): domain Bacteria; phylum Acidobacteriota; class Terriglobia; order Terriglobales; family Acidobacteriaceae; genus Terriglobus. Next base: position 29,743 of record CAXTSF010000004.1, on the reverse strand, counting down.
GGCGAGGGTTTGGTGCCCCAGGTGACGCGGGCATTCACGATCTGCTGGTTGCGAAGACGGCTGGATGCGGGTACGGAGGCCTTGGCAAGGATGCTCTGCAGGTTGTTATCAACCTGCGGCGAAATAAAGGTGATCGTGGATTTCTCGAGCGAGTCTCCGTTGGTGTCCAGTAGTTCCACCGGCAGACCGGCGCGGATGAGGCTTGCACGAGCGGTGGGCACGTAGATGTAAGCCTCCAGATCGCGCTGCTCGTCGACCGTGGTGAGCAGCGTGGTGGGTGAGACGTAATCCCCAAGGTGCACCGGGATGTCGCCGACCACACCGGCAAAGGGTGCGCGGATCTGGTAGTAGGCGAGCTGCCGGCGCTGCGTGTTGGTCTGGGCGGCGGAGGAGGTGTAGGCACCCTGCGAGTTGCCGTAGGACTGCACCGCGAGGTCGTAGGCCTGTTTGGAAATAACACCGGCCTCATAAAGAGACTTCTGCCGTGCCACCTCGGCCGAGTTGTAGTCGAGGACGGCCTTCGACTGCAGTTCCGTACCCTGCTGTTGCTGCACGGTGGCAATCTGCTTCAGCGGATCGATCTGCATCAGCAGTTCGCCAGCCTTCACCTGCTGCCCGGAGTGCACAAGGATGCGGGTGAGATTGCCGTCGACCTGCGGCTGCATGGTGGCGGAACGGCGGCTCTTGATTGTGGCAACGTAGGTGTCCGCATTGGCAACAGGCGTGAGCGTGACGTTGGAGACCTGCACCGGAAGAGCGTGTGGCCCTGCAGCCTGTACCTGTGAGGGAGCGGAGCTCTTGCATCCGCCCATGCCCGTGAGAAGCAAAAGGATCGTGGTGCAGCCGAATCGTAGGTTCTGCAGGTGCGACGTACCCATCTGTATGTATCTCCCGGCCCGAGGACCACTCGCCGACCGACACAGATGACCGGACTGACTTCTGATCCTGAAGCTTTACAGTGGCTGTTAGATGACTCGCTCGGCGGGAGGACGCAAGTTTTCGCCGCGCTCCATCGGATAGCAATGCGGCACACATGATTCTGTGGCGACCCGCAGCTGCGGAATCGCTCAGAAGTGTTCCTGTGCAGGGCCTTCCAATGTCAATGGGGCGTTACAGTCCCTTCCTGAGCCGCGGCTCCTCTCGGTGCATCGTGCACCAGCGGCTGACCAAAAAAAGGGAAGGCAGTTGACCTGCCTTCCTGCCTTGGAGTGTTGCGAGAAATCGGGAACCTTCGGTGAAGCTGCGATGCATGGACGTTCGGCCCGGCTGCACGGGCAGCAAAGCGCTACACGGAGAGTGGAATGGCTGCAAGGGTGACGAGCGCGGCAACGGCAAGGGTGGCGAGCAAAGCCTTCATCACAATCATCTCCAACAGATCAGATCATGCGTAAAACCGATCAGGGTGACTCGTAAACACGTGTCAGAGATCAGCGGCCCTGCCGGTCAAGATCGCGCTCCTGAAGAAGCGCACTTCGAGGTGCGACGTCCTGTTGGAGACAGCCGATCGATACTGGAATAGCCGAGCTGACACTTCCGTTCGCCTGATCTTACCCGGAAGTTCGCGCTTTGTACCACTTTTGTTTGAGTGCTTTTTCCACCTATCGCGGCGGGGCGACGGCACGTGGCTGCCGGTTGGATCTTCCGAGACCCGCAACGCGTCGAGCAAGCCAGAAAGGGATGCGTAGAAAGGGAAGAAGAAAGGTAAGGGAGGCGGGCAATCCGAATGTTTCGCGATCGCGCTCATCGTGAAGGCCGGAGCGAAGTTCGCGCAGCCAGAAGCGTCCGTCCATGCGGAGCCGGTAGCGCGCAAGCGCGATGCGTGAGGTGCCGAAAGGTACGGATTCGAGTTCCGTAGCAGCATGGCCGGCGGTCATGGCATCGAAGGCGCTTCCGACCAGAGAGCGGATGGCGCGGGAGTTCGCGGCGGGGGCCGGCGGCGGGGCGGTTTCAAAGAGTTCATGGCTGAGCTGAAGCGCCTGGAGAGCGGCTCGGCTCGCGCCGATACTCTGGGCATCGCGCAGGAGGAGGTCCATGTCGCCGATGCCACCCGCGAGCAGGGCACCGATGTCGGCGACCCATTTGAGCCGGAACCACATGTGGTTGGCACCGTGAACGCAAAGGTAGAGCAGCAACTCGCGCACGGACAGCGTAGCAAGAGACGCGCCTGGGCCACCGATGCAGACCTGCGTCCATGGCCCTGAGAAAAGGGGCGCGGAGAAATCCGGCTCGGGTGATGAAGGCTTACCCACGAGCTGCTTGTTATCGAACAGTCTCCAGTGAAGCTCGACCTGCAGGCCTGTGACCGTGTGCGCGTATTCAAAATGCTTGCGGACGCGCATCCAGCGTAGTTTTTGTCCGTTGCTGTGCGGGCCGATGGGCATCGTCATCCGGTAGCCGAGAGTTTGGAGAATCCGGTCGGCGTTCCATGCCTGCTCAGGAGCTACAAGGAGATCGATGTCGCGGCTGTGGCGGAGGCCCAGGTTGCCGAAAGCCAGCGCGGAGAGAGCAGAGCCCTTCAGGCAGGCAGCCGGGATGCCGGCGGCCGCAAGACCGGCGGAAAGCCGGAGCGTTTCGCCGGCATACCGGAGGCTCTGCTGCGCGAGACGGTGTGCAGTGGCCTGAATGGCACTGTTTGCGGGCTGTGGAATGGCTTCGGTGAGCAGCGCATGTGCGGCGAGGCCGGCCACACGCTGCCGTTTGAGGATGCGATGAAAGAGCTCCCAGTCGATGGCCGGCTGGAGCGCCTCCGAGACACGGCGTGTGCGCAGTCTGCCGGGCGGCCATACCGAGCATGCGATGGCCAGGCGAAACTCCGGAGAGAGACGGCTCAGCCGAGGCGCATGCCGGGATGGTTCTGTCGTCACCGGATTAGGATAACGAGCGGCGCAAGGCCGTGCGCGGGAAAGCGTGGGCTGTGCTTCGGGTCAGGTCTTGCCCGCTCTCGTCTCCGTCCGCGTAGCTGCGTGGGAAGACTACGTTTTCTGCGGCTATCACCATCGCGTTCGGCAATACGGCTCTAGGATGATGGACATGCGTGAGCAGGAGAGGGCCGTCCGTGTGTACGACACGTTTCTTTTCGACGGCGAGCTCGATCTTCTGGAGCACCGGCTGCGCCGGAACTATGACGAGATCCATGCCTTTGTCCTTGTGGAGGCCGCGGAGACCTATCGCGGTGTTGCGAAGAGTCTCGTATACGAACAGCATCAAGACCGTTTTCAGTGGGCCGCGGAGAAAATCCGGCACATCAGCCTGCCACGGCTGGGGCCAGCTGAGACGACGGCGCGGGCGCGGGCCGAGGTGCAGCGCAATGCGGTCCTGCTCGGACTGTACGACGCGCGGGCTGAGGACGTGGTCCTGCTGCTGGATGCGGATGAGATTCCAAGCCGTGCCTTGATTCAGAGGCTGAAGCGCGAAGGTCTGGCGACACCCCACCGCCTCGCGATGACGCGGCACTATCAGAGCCTGGACACGTTAGCTCCGGCGTCGACCTGCTGTGTGGACCGCAGCCTTCCGTTTGCATTTGCGCGTGGGCATGTGCGGGTTCCTGGGTGGGCGGAACTGGACGCACGGTGGAGCGGCCGTTCCGGCGTCGCGGTGCCGGTGCGGATCTTCCAGCAGCCGTCCGCACCGTCCCCATTCCGGCTGCGTTTTTTCGGAGGTGTGCAGGAGGCGCTGGGAGAAGCAGGACGGCACCTGACCGCGCTGGATCCTTCCGCGCAGCTCCCGCGCAAGCTGCACCGGATGATGCACGAGGAGTGGGCGACACAGCGGGGAGCCCACCCGCCGCATCTTCTGCGATGCCAGCGGTATGGAGTGCACCACCGCGGATGGTGGTATGCGGAGGCACCAGGCGGAAACCTGCCCGAGGATATAGCCGAGCTTGCCGAACGGTGTCCTCTACTCAGACGGCCGGAGCCGTTACCCGCGATGTGGCGGCGCAGACTCGTGCGCACCTGGGCGTGGGTCCGGCTATGGCCGAAACTGCCGGACCAGGCTGTGCACTGGGTGGACCGGCACTTCCGTCTGGCGGCGCCGCTGCTGCTTCTGCCTTTGCTCCTCGCCGATACTGTGCGATGGGTGCTCGCGCACCGAACGCCCGTGGTGCAGGGCCCGCCGCTTGCGGAGGAGCATGCGCACGATTGAGATCGCCGCGATCTAGACGGTCACGATGAAGTGCTTCTCCATGAGTGTGTCGAGAAACTCGGCGGTCTCCCGGGTACAGGTGTCGCGATCGATATCGAACTCGGTCAGTAGCGTATCCACAAGGGTGCGGGCGGAGGTCTCCGCCTCGAGCAGCTCCCAGATACGGCTGCCGCTGCTGTTCAGTTCGAGGTAAACCCAATCGCCGACGTGCAGCAGAAAGGACTTGTCGCCCAGGTTGGCGGCGACGACCTCCGGCGAGCGCCGGTATTGAGTGGGTTCGGGCATGGTTGGCAAGGGAGCACCGCGCGCACGAGGAACGGGTACGTAGCCTCCCAGAGGCATCGTAGCATCGCGTATGCTGACGGTGTTGCGCGCCCTTGCCACAATGCGGCGGGTCCCTCTGGTGGCCGAAGCTGCCATAGCTTTGCTGCGAGCGTATGCCCTTGTTCGCCTGTGGCCGTTCTCCAACGTGGCTCGATCGCTGCAGTCCTTGCCCCGCTGCGCAACGGGTCCGGAAGAGGGGATAGTGACGGCGCGTCGGGTGCGTGGTGCGATCGGTACGGAAGGCCGGCGGCTGCCGTGGCGGCCAACCTGCCTGGTGCGTGCGGTGGCGGCCCATGCGATGCTTGCCCGGCGCGGCGTGCCCGCGACCGTGGTGCTTTCAGTAGCACCACGTAACGAAGCGGTGCCGGTGAGTGCGCATGCGTGGCTGGAAGCAGCGGGTACCGTGGTGACCGGCGGCCGGGAGATGGGCAGATTCACGCCGATTCACCGGATCGGGAATGAATCGGCGAACGCGGGCGCTGGAGCGGTTCGCTGTTCGCCGTAGCGGCATCGCGCTCCTTGGGAGTGAACCGCGACGGCTTCGCGCGTATGGCAGGTGCTCTGCGAGGGGGAGTGACGGCGGCAAGGCTCTGGTCGGATCCGCCGGCCCAAGGAGCGGCTTGGGAGATGGCGGTGGCTGCGTCGGTGACAGGCTTGCTGCCAGAGGACAGGTACGACCGCCAGCCGCTCGCCCTGAAAGAGGGTGCTGCGGTGTTTGTGGGACAGTGCCGTCTGGACGATCGCGGAGCACTTGCTGCAGAGCTTGGGCTGCGGCATGCGGGGGAGATGGCCGACTCAGAGCTTCTGTGCGCGGCCTATGAACGCTGGGGTGCGGACTGTCTCCATCGTGTGTACGGCGATTTTGCCTTTGCCGTGTGCCGCCCCCGGGAGCGCCGTGTGTTTGCGGCCGTGGACCCGCTGGGCCGTAACCGGCTGTTCTATGCGGCGGCGCAGGGCCGGCTGGTGATGGCCACTCAGCTCGCGGCGCTGCGGGCGTATCTGCATGGTGAGCTAGCGGTGAACGAGGATGCATTGGGTCTGCTGGGTGCTGCCCGCCTGCAGCCGGGTGAGACAGGCTATCTGGGCATTCAATACCTGCCGGGAGGGCATACGCTCACCTGGCATGGCTCGGGAGCGCGTGTCGATCGCTGGTGGCAGCCGGAGACGGCCCCTCACCTGCACCTTTGTGATACCTCCGAGTATGTGGAGATGGCAGGTAGCCTGCTGCAACAGGCGGTGCGGAGCTGCCTGCGATCCACCACTCCGATCACCAGCATGCTCAGCGGCGGCCTGGACTCCGGCCTGCTGACGGCGATGGCGGCGCGGGAGCTGGCGGGCCGTGGCGAGATGCTGAGCGCGTACACGGCGGCGCCAAACCCCCTAAATCCAGCCCTGCAGCGCAGAGCGTGGGATGCGGACGATGCACCGTATGCGGCGGCAACGGCAGCGCGTTGGCCTAACCTGGTGCACCGTGTACTCCGGACCGAGGAGAGAGTCACGCTCGAATGGCTGCCTGAGCTGTGGGAGCGGAGCGCAATTCCGGTACGCAACGGTGCAAACCACGTGTGGATCGACAGCATCGCGCGCGCTGCACGCGCGTCAGGGTCGCGTGTTCTGCTGGCAGGGGCACATGGCAACCACGGCATCAGTCACACCGGAGCCGGTGCGGTTGCCGAATTGCTGCGGAGACTTCAGTGGGGAGCGGCATGGCGCGTTAGCCGTCAGCTGCACCGGAGCGGAGAGCGCGCGGCATGGAAGAGTCTTGCGGGCGCGGCCCTGCCTCAGGCGTGGTTCGATGCGGTGCGGGAACGTATGTTTCCCGGGGGAAGCAGGGAGGCGGGCGAGCGGGATTACCTGTCGGATGAGTTCCGGCGAGAGCACACAGACAAATTGCAGACGCATCGCACTCCGCAGAGATCACGCGCCACCTTCGCGCGAAGAGCCACAGCACCACTGCAGGTGTGGGCCGCCGATCCGCTGCCGCAGTGGGGTGTTGAGTTGCGTGATCCTACCGCGGACCGGCGTTTGCTGGAGACACTGCTGGCGATGCCGCTGGATGCCTTTGTGAGCGGCGGACGCATGCGAGGGCTGGCCCGCGCCGTGGGTACAGGTTTGCTGCCGGACGTTGTTCGGCTGCGGCGGACACAGGGTCAGCAGGCAGCGGATTACGCGGCGGTCATGGCTCGATCGGCGAGGCGTTACCACGCGGCAGTGAACCGCATGGCCGAATCGGCGGGATGCCGGCACATCTTCGATCTCCCGGCGTTGCACGAGGGTATTCGCGCGGTGGAGGCGGGCTCACGGGCGCTGTTTCACAGCAACGGGATCGATCGGGTGGTGGGCGCTGGTCTGTTCCTGGCAACCGGTGGTGAGGCGGCCGGCATGGACGAGGAGAGTCCAGACGGATGGAGATGAATCTGCACACTGTTCCCGGGGTCCCCGGGTCCGCGTTGGTCGAGGTTTCCTCGTTGCCGGAAGCGCTGGATGGCGCGGTATCCGTAGGCCAGTACTCGGCGGCGAAGCCCGGGGCGCTGCTGGCAGTGGTGCCGGGGGTGGGTCGCTTTCTTGCGCTCCGGGGAGAGCGGATCGAGTTCTGGCGAGAGCCGGGTTCGGACCCGGTGAGCGTGGAGCAGTTTCTGTACGGTGGCGTGCGAGCGGCCCTGATCGATCAGCGCGGAGGGCTGCCCCTGCATGCGGCGTGCCTGGTCTCGCCAGGCTCGGGGGAGGCCATGGCCGTGGCTGGGCAGCGAGGTGCCGGCAAGTCCACGATGACCGCGGAGCTAGTCCGGCGGGGTTGGTTGCTGCTGGGGGATGACCTTACGGCGGTGTATCTGCAGGAGGGCGCCCTGATGGCCTGGCCAAGCCGCGGCGGCATCCGGCTCTGGAGGGACGCCTGCGACCGGATGGATGTGCGGACGGAGACCCTGGTGCGCATACCCGGCGAACGCGAGAAATACATCGTCCCCGCTGCGTCGACAACACAGCCTGCTCCGCTGACACAGATTTGCGTGCTGGACCGCTCACGAGCAGGTGGTCTGGAGGCGATCAGCGGCCCGCGCAGGCTGGCAACTCTGCTGGAGCAAACCTATCGTCCGCGGTACCTGAAGGGGCTGGGCTGCGTGGAGAACCACCTCGCTCTGAGCTGCCAGATCGCCGAGCACGTTACTATGCAGACGCTTTGCTACACAGGACCGGTGACGGACGGTGCAGATCTCCTGGAAGCTACTGTCCGCTGAGCCGGGTGGCGCGCGGCCGCATACAGAGTGCCCGCTGCCTTGATGAGAAAGTACGCGGTGCCCACCAGCCACGCGGCTACGCGATCCACACGACTGCTGTGAAGGACCGGGGTACGCGTTCGTATGCGCGCTCGCAGTACCAGGAGGTCTGCGCGAAATGCACTCAGGGCGGATTTGAACGCGTGCCGGTCATCAGCCTGGCGGTGCTGGTATGCGCCTGTGCCTGCATACCAGGCACGCTCGGCGAAGCCGTACAGTCCGGGCGGTGGCGGGTGCAGCGTGAGTGCCTCTGTCTGTTCCAGCACGGGGATGCCCGCAAGCTGCAGCTGCTGCAGCTGCGCCGCGCACTGACCACGGTAGGCACCGCTCTCTGGAAACGGGAAGCGTAGAAAGAGAGCGCGCCGGAAGGCGAGATTGTTCGCGAAGTATGCCTGTGCGGGCCGCACGCCCACGCGGTCCGGCGGTGCCGGCAGTATCCAGGCCAGCGCCATGGCACGGCCGTACAGCGAAGCCGTTTCGACGGAAGTAGCACCGGCAAGCACAGACACCTGCCACCGGCAGAACGGTTCGAGCATCGCTTCGAGCCAGCCTGCCTGAGGAAGAACGTCACTATCGAGAAACACAAGGGTGCCGTTCTTCGCAGCGGAGGCACCCAGATTTTTCTGGTCGTAGTAACTCGTACTGGAGTCAGCAGCCAGCGGCCGTAGATCGCATGGCCACGTCGGCGGAGACGCCGCACCGTGCAGGATGCGGAGAAGCTCCGGCTCCCTTATGTGCTCAGCGCGATAGGTCACGATCAACTCCGGTTGCGCGTCGAAGCGGCCGGCGAGTGCGAGCATCTGCCCGTGCAGTTCACGCAATACGGACGTGACACGCACTCGCCCGGTAAGGCGGACGTTCTCCCATTCCACGATGACGGTGGGTGCTGGCAGCGTTTTCAAAACCAAGCAGATGCTCCCGGGTGAGCCCTGTGAAAGTGTCGCACGTGTGTACCTGACGGAGATGTGCGCACAGCAGATGTACCTCCTTTGCGACAAGATGGGTGACCCATATGTGTGAGAGACGCTGCACTCCTTCGACCCTACGCTAAGGACGTTCTAAGAATTGTTGTTCTGCGTCCGCAACTACCGCCATTTCCTGTTTTGACACGCGGCCTTCCACAGGAAGGCGCGGGAAAGGAAAGGCGAGCAGCTCCTCTGGCATACGCGTGTATGCAGGCTGCCGGACGGCGTAATTTTCTGCACTGCCTTGGAGATCGAACCGAATGCTCTCGATCGGAAGTTTGAGTTCTAACGCAATCCGGCGCATGTCAAAGTTAGGCCGAACCGTGGCCTCGATGTGCGCACCGAATACGGCCTGGCGCGCCCGGTCAGGCATGCTGATGCTGGGAGCGGCGCTGCCCGCCGTGGCTCACGCGCAGAACGGGACAACGACTGGGTTGACTGTCAACCCGTCCGCAGGTCTCTACGGCTCATCGTTCCGCATGACGGCGCAGGTCACCGTGAGCGGCCTGTCGGTGCACACGTTGCGCGGCAATGTGACCTTTACAGACACGGTGGGCGGCACAACCCATGTGCTTGGAACGGTGCAGCTGCAATCCGCAGCCGGAACCGCAGGTCAGGCGGTGCTGCAGCAGGCGCTGGGCACCATCGGCAACCACTCCATCAAGGCCACCTTCAATCCAACATCCTACTTCACGTCGAGCACATCGAGCGTCCAGAACGTCAAGGTCACCGGATTTTATCCAACCACGACCTCGTTGGTGACAACCGGTGGCACAGCCGGCAGCTATTCCCTGAACGCAACGGTGATCGGCATCGGTTCGCCGACGCTGGACCCGACCAATACAGTTGCATTGAACGATGCCTCAAACGGAAACTATCTGCTGGGAACGGCCACCCTGGGCACCGGTACCATCACCCGGCGCATGATCCAGGGGCCGAACTCACCGGTAGGGGCTGGGGTAGCGCCATGGCGCGTCGTCGCCGCTGATTTCACGGGTGAGGGTTTTACCGATCTAGCTGTTCTCAATCTGAACGACGGCACGATCAGCATCCTGATTGGCAACGGCGCGGGACAGTTCTCCGCGGGCACGACTATCACCGGCATCGGCACAGGCGCACTTGGGCTCGCAACGGCCGATCTGAACGGCGACGGCAAGCTGGACCTGGTTGTGGGCAACGGCAGCAACCAGAAGATTGCAGTCCTGCTGGGCAATGGCGATGGAACCTTCAAGTCGCAGCTTCTGCCACCCGTGACGCCTGGAGGTTCGGCTGCAACCGCAATCGCGCTTGGCGACTTCAACGGTGACGGCATTGTCGATATCGCGGTGTCGAACACAGTATCGGCAGCTGTCCACACAGGACAGGTCTTTATCTACCTCGGCGATGGCCTCGGCGGATTTGCCCTGAGCTCGATCACACCGACCACCATCGGAACCAATCCGGAAACCATGGTTGCTGGCGACTTCAACCGCGACGGCAATCTCGACCTTGCTACAGCAAACGTCGATGACGGCACCATCTCAGTTTTGCTTGGAGATGGTACAGGCCGGAACTTCGTCAATTCCAACACAGCCCTGCCGCTTGTAACGGTGAATGGTGCCAGTGCGATCCCACAGGCTTATGGCATCGCTACGGCGGACTTTGACGGAGACGGTAAGCTCGACCTCGCGGTAACGGAATTCAACGCCGCCCAGGTTGCAGTCCTAAAAGGCAACGGCAACGGCACCTTTGGGACCGCTGCGATCTTTTCAACACCAGCAAACGCCGGGCCCGCTGGCATCGTTGCTGGCGACTTCAACGGAGACGGCATCGTCGACCTGGCCACGGCGAACTTCACCGCGTCCAGCACCACCTACTTCCTCGGCACAGGCACGGGAACCTTCCAGACCCCAGCCCCGACCATTGTGACGGGAGGCCAGAATGCGGTCTCGCTCGCGACGGCCGACCTGGACGGAGATGGCAATGGTGACCTGGCGATCGCCAATGCAAACACGAACAACGTCTCCATCCTTTTGGATCAGGTGGTCGATACCGCAAGCGCCACCTTCAACATGGTGTCTGTGCCCGGATCGGGTACGCATCAGGTCAATGCGGTGTACCAGTCGGACAGCAGTTTCAACGCGAGCACGTCAAATACGGTTCCGCTGACGGCATCCCCGATCAGTACGACTACGCTTCTCAGCGCAAGCAGCAACAGCGTGGTATTCGGGCAGCAGGTAACCTTTACCGTCTCAATCACGCCTACGCAGGTCGGCAACATCGGTCTGACGAACGCGGATACGGTTACCTTCCGTGACAACGGCACGGTGATCGCGATCTCCAGCTTCAACAACGGTTTTGCCACCTATAACTATGTCGGTCCGACAGTAGGAACCCACACCATTACCGCAACCTTCAATGGTGACGCAAACTTCCTCAGCAGCACAGCGCAGCAGGTCATCACGATCTTCGCTGCGAACACTCAGGCGACGATCCAGTGGAACACCCCGGCACCCATTCCGTACGGTACGGTGCTCTCGTCGCAGCAGCTCAATGCGACGGCAACGATCGGCAACGTGAGTGTACCCGGAACTTACACCTACACACCTGCGGCGGGAACGGTGTTGCCGCTCGGTACCCAGACGCTCACGGTCGTCTTTACTCCGTCCAATCTTCCGGGCGGCACCTCAAGCACGAAGAGTGTCCAAATCCAGGTGGTTCAGGCGACACCGACTTTGCAGTGGCCCAAGCCTGATCCGATTACCTACGGAACGCCGCTGGACAGCGTGCAACTGAATGCATCGGCGATCTCCACGGCGATGGTGCCTCTGGACAAGTACTACAACGTCTACGCCGAATACACCGATGGAACTAAGTTCAATACCGGCGGATTCGACGGTGGTGGAAACGCCTATTCGGCCAGCGCGCTTGGCAGCAACATCGTCTGGAATGGTGTCACGTATGGACTCGGACCGATCAATGCTCCGGATGCAATTTCGAATGTAGCTACGCCAATCGCGGTTCCGGCGGGAAACTACACAGCCATCACGGTCATCGGGGCCATGGTGAACAATGTGTCTCCCAAGTTCACCTATGTGGTGAACTACACGGATGGAACCAGTGCTTCGACGCTGGTAAGCATGAGTGACTGGGTATACCCGCAGAGCCTTGCAGGGGAAACGACGATCGAGTGCCATCTCTCGCGAAATACATACAACGGCACTATCGACAGCCACTCCACCTGCATTTACGGCTACCAAATTCCTACGGACAGCAACAAGGTGGTACAGAGTGTTTTGATCCCCCAGGATCGAAACGCAGTCATCCTTGCGATGGGCGCCGTAGGCGTGCCAATTCCTGGAACATTTGTGTACACGCCGGCAGCGGGTACAGTCCTGCAGTCCGGTTCGCAGACACTAACAACCGTCTTTACGCCAAATAACAGCACAAACTACAAGACCGTGACAGCGACCGTGCCAATCACGGTGAATCCTGCGACAACCACTCTGAATTGGGCGCAGCCAGCACCGATCATGTATGGGACCCCGCTCAGCGGAACTCAGCTGAATGCGGTACCCAACGTAAACACCGGGATGGTGATCCCACCGGTTTCCGCCAGTTACCGTGTAAGTTCTATCTTCAGTGACGGCCAGAGCTTCAGCGTAAACGGCTTTGGCGGTACATCCGAGGCTTACTCCGCGGACCTGATCGGCACGTCCGTGGTGTGGAGCGGCACAACCTTCCCGCTGGGGCCGAGCGATTTGCCCAATGCACTTTCGAGTAGCACGCTGCCGATGCCACCCGAGAAGTTCTATTCTCTTTACTTTCTGGCAGCCGCCAATGGCAACCAGCCTAATCAGACCTTCACCATCAACTACACGGATGGGACCTCCGTGTCCTCTCAGGTAAGCATCAGCAACTGGACAGCACCGCAGAATTACACGGGTGAATCCATCGCCCAGGTGATGCCTTACCTCAATACCTCAACCGGCGGCCGCGCCAATGGCAACAGCTATGTGTATGGATATCAGCTGCCGTTGAACCCGGCCAAAACTCTGCAGAGCGTAACGCTACCGAACAACCAGAATGTGGTGGTTCTCTCGCTGGCGCTCAGCACGCAGGCAAGCCCGTCGATCACCGTCCCGGGTACCACGACGTACAATCCCCCCGCTGGCACAATCCTGCCGATCGGCACTAACCCGTTGAACGCCAGCTTCGCTCCGACAGACACACAGAACTACACAAAGGCGACGGCAACAACAAGCATTGTTGTCACGCAGGTAACAGGAGAGTCGCTGACGCTAAGCTCGAACAATAATCCAGCCCTTCCCGGTTCATCCGTAACGCTGACCGCGGCCCTGCCGCCAACGCCAAACGGAGCGACGGCTCCCACCGGATCCATTAGCTTCTTTGACAATGGCGTAAGCCTTGGAAGTGCGGTGGCTGTGACGAACGGCTCCGCAAGCCTGACTGTTCCTAACTTCGCTAACGGCACACACCCGATCACCGCGGTCTACAGCGGTGATCCGAACTACGGCAAAGTCACTTCGCAGACACTCAACCAGGTGGTCGGTAAGGGCAGCGCCACGGTCGTTCCCAAGGGCGTGCCGAATCCATCGCTCTACACTCAATCGGTAATCATCACGATTACAGTGACGGGCCAGAACAATGTGGCACCAACCGGATTTGTAAACCTCACCTACCTGGGTAACCCACTGGGTGGAAACCTAACACTGTCACCTGGCTCGAATGGCACGTCAACCGCGACGTACACGACATCTGTACTGCCAGCCGGTTCAGACAACATTATCGCCACCTACAGCGGCGACAACAACTATAACTAGCCGCGGAATGCTGCGAGAAAGGAGGGCTGCACCCCTGCACGCTTAGAGGTAGACGAGGTACACGAAAGAAACAATTCGTCACGACAGACCCTAAGCGTCGGTCGGAAGGATGGCCCTCAAATCATAAGTTCACCCCACGAGGTGTGCAGAGCTCAAACAAAGCTCCGAACATTTCGGAAACATAGCAGGACTTGTACGTTCTGCTTACGCTTATAGCCTGATGTGCATGCCTCCTTGGATGCAATCCTGACCTCAAGTAAACCCAACCCAAGATTAAAAAAACAGATCCACCGACTTTCATTTTCTGCCTTGGAGAGTACTGAATGCGATTGAATTCCCTAATGCGAGGTGTGTGCGCGGTAGCGCTCGGCCTCTTACCTGGTGTGCTGACCGCCCAAAAATCGACCGGCAGCTACACCCAAATCGTCAACAAGGCGACGCCGGTCCTTGGTGATGTGAACGGAGCTGTAACGTCGAGCCTCAATCCCTCGACTTACACGACGAATGTCACACTTAGCTTGACCTTACCGTCAGACGCCACCGGAACCGTGCAGTTTATCGATGCGAGCACGGGGCTGGGAGCGCCTGTGACGGTCACCAAGGGTGCCGGCACTGTCACGTACAGCACCTCAACGCTTTCTGTAGGCACACATCCAATCACAGCAAGCTATTCGGGTGATAGCAACTACGCTGCGGCAACCACGAAGGGTACTCTCAACCAGGTCGTAAACAAGGGCACCGGTTCAATCACCATTGCGAGCTCGGCTAACCCGTCGATCTTTGGCAGCAGCGTAACCTTCTCGACCAACACTCTGCCTTCGGGCGCAACGGGTACGGTCACCTTCCTTGACGGTGGCGTAAGCATCGGTACGGGCGCGGCGAACAACGGTTCGGCTTCGTTCAGCACCTCCACCCTGACGGTCGGCACGCACCAGATCACGGCCACCTACGGCGGCGACGGCAACTACGCGGCAATCACGACCTCGAACACCATCTCGCAGATTGTGAACAAGGCTGCTACCACCTCCAACGTACTCACCTACTCGCCAGCTTCGCCGACCTATGGTCAAGCGGTCACCTTCACTGACACCCTGCCAGCAAACGCAACCGGCACGATCACCTTCAAGGATGGCAATACGGTTCTTGGCACAGGCACGATCACCAACGGCGTGGCGACGTTCACCACCACCACACCGCTGAGCGCAGGTACACACACCATCACCGCCGTCTACCCGGGCGATAGCAACTACTCTGCTTCGACTGGCACCGCGACGGTCACGGTCAACCAGCAGACGGGCGAGAAGGCTGTGCTGACGGTCGACACCAACCCGGCAGCTGCAGGCACCGCAGTTACCTTCACGGCCGCTCTGCCGAAGGATGCAACCGGTACGGTTGACTTCTTCGACGGCGCCACGAAGATCGGCTCCGGAACTCTGGTGGCTGGTACCACTACCGCAAACGCAACCTTCACCACCTCCTCGCTCCTGGTCGGTACGCATCCGATCACGGCGGTCTACAACGGCGATAGCAACTACTCGAATGTCACCTCGAATGCCATCACCGAAACCATCACAGCGGGTACAGCCACAGTCACCATCAGCGGCGTGCCGAACCCATCCATCTACGGCGGGAACGTTGCAATGACGATCACCGTAACGGGTGTCAACAACGTGGCCCCAACCGGAACCGTGCAGCTGACCTTCGGCGGCGCGAACCTGGGCGGTGCTCTGACCCTCACACCTGGAACCAACGGAACGTCGACGGCGACTTACAGCACCGCGGCTCTACCGGCTGGCTCTGACGTGATCACCGCAACCTACAGCGGCGATTCCAACTACAAGTAAGTAACCCGGGGGCGCGGTCAATGCTGGCCGCGCCCCTACTTTGTTTCCTACCCCGGAGAGCTTCATGAATCGGTCAAGATTTCTCGCGACGCTAGCACTGATCGGAATGGTAGCCGCATCCATGCTGGCTCACGCTCAGATTGACCGCGCGAGCTATGTTCAGACTGTGCAGAAAGCGTCGACGCAGCTGACGTTGACCACCACGAGGAACCCCTCGAATCTTGCGGACGGCACTGCCGCCACGCTTCAAGTTTCTGGCCCGGGCGGGACGCCCAGCGGCAACGTAACCTTCAGTGCTGTGCAGGCCGGCTCGATCGCCACGGGACAGACCGCCGGCACCGCAGCACTCACGCTGGACGGAAGCGGCAAAGCAGTGTGGCCGCTCAATCTCGCACCCGGCGTGTACACACTTGTCGCCATCTATGCTGGCGATGCGAATTTCCAGCCCGGGCAGATCGAGATCCAGCAGACGGTCATCGGGCCACAGGACTTCACACTTGAGCTCGACCCTGGGTCTCTCATCATCAAGCAAGGAGAGACCTGGAAGGGAACCCTGAAAGCGACGAGCGTCAATGGCTTCCAGGGTGTCATCTCCATGAGCTGTGACGGGACGAACGCGGCGGTCTTCATGACGTGCTTGCCGGGCCAGGCGTTCAGCCTTACGCCGGCCGGCCCGGTTCACTGCCCGGTGCAGGTGACAAGCTCAGCAACTATTTTGAAGATCGTCGGCAGCACAGGAATCGCGCTCTTCGGCCTGGGTCTGGGAGTGAGAAGGAGGCGGCGGTATCAGATGTACTCCTTCGCGCTGCTCTCAATCGTGCTTCTGTTCACCGGCTGCGGTGGAGTGCGGTATGAGCAACGAGACGGGACGCCCAGAGGTGACTACAAAGTAACGTTCGTGGGCCAGAGCAAAGATCCATCACAGCCCGGCCAGGCCAGCAACCTGTCACACGCCGTATCGCTGGTCGTGACGATCAAGTGAAGGGATATAGGGAGATGGGCGTGAACCTGAAACGGATAATACTTGTGGCAGCAGTGGCCACGCTCGCCTCAGTGGCGGCAAGGGCGCAGGCTGCGGCGGATGCGCTCTACGTGGGTGGTCTGGATAACCAGATCTACTTCGGCTACGAGTCCACACACTTCGATTATGAGTTGCTGACACCGCAGGGCGACAAGGTGCTGAACAACGGAGGCTACAGTCTTCAATACAACCATCGCAACCTGAATCATCTACGCGTGACCGGCAAGGCGAGCTACATCTCCGGACCTGTTGAGGGGCAGAAGTTAATGACGGTCGCGGCCGGTGGTGGACTTACAGGCGTGCTTTGGCGACTTGAGCCCTATGGTGAGCTCCTCGGCGGCATGGCCCGCCTCACCTCAACAGACAACATCTACCTCTCACCGAACTCGGCTAGTTCGTTCACCTATATTCTCGGAGCCGGCGTTGACTTCACCGTGACAGGCCGTTGGGGAGTGCGGCCAATCTACGTCGAGAATCAGTATCTGTCCTTCGGACCGAAGGGTTCGCAATACAGAAACATCGGGGCTGGTGTGCTGTACCGCTTCGGTTCCAAATACTACGGCCGGCACCGCAATGGGCGGTAGTTCTGGCCCGATCTTTCAAGCTGATGTGTACCGACGCGGTGCCGTTCTCGGTGCTTGAGTTCCCTCGGATGCAACGAGCCAGGTGTGAAGGCGATCTACGACTGAGATGGGTAGACTTCGGCTAGCTTACCGGCGCATTCTGCACGCAATCGACAATCATGGTCTCTGGGGAACAGTGACTCGCCTCTTTCGCATACGTGCGCCAGCAGAGCGGCGGCAGAACGGGTCAGGTGAACGCGATAACGGTCAGCATCCCTTCGATCTTGCTTTCGGGGTGGATACGGGTGGCTATGTTCCGGGCGAGAGGCTCGGCACTGTCTCCGATTCCGGATCGGACCTGTACAACACCGCCTACTATGGCATCTCGCCTTCCACTCTGCGCGCAGCACTGCAGCATGTGCCGGTCGCTTTTGCCTCCTACGTCTTTGTCGATCTGGGTTGTGGCAAAGGCCGAGCCTTGCTGGTAGCTGCGGAGCTCCCTTTTCCTGCTCTCATCGGTGTCGATCTGGATGGTGACCTTTGCCGGCGCGCGCGCGAAAACGTTGCCGCACTTCCGGGAATCGCGGGCCGGGTTGAGATCCGGAACGAGGATGCGCTTTTGGTGCGCTACCCCGATCGTCCCTTGCTGATCTACATGTATCACCCATTCCTTGCACCCCTTTTGCGGAAGGTGCTCGTAGAGATTGAAAATCAGTTTCGGGTGGCATCACGGGAGATGTATCTCCTGTTCGCAAATGCAATCTACTTCGACATGCTTGCGCAGATACCGTGCTTAGAGATGGTGTGGGATTACGACTTTCCTCTTTCTGCGGAGGATGCGGCGGCGGACCGGCACGGGACCACCGCGGAGCGGTACACCCTGTACCGGCTCAGATGATCGATTGTCCGTCCTCTTCTGGCGGCAGGCAAGAGGCACACCGATCTCCGTCTCTTAATAGTTAGAGAGGCTTTCTAGGATTCATTCTTAGTCGATAGAGGTTCGCTGGCGAGTCGCAAACTACAGTCGGCAAGGAGGGCAGTAACTCCAGATCGTCAGATTTTAAGGCCAAACGCTTAGAAACTTCGCTATACTCTCGGCACCGAGCAGATTACTTGCCGGAATCGAGCCAAAAGCTCTTTTCCCGACTTCGTGATTGCCGGCAATCTCAGAGTATCTCTGTAAGTGTGAGATGCATATGCAGAACCCAAATCCAGAAACAACTCTGACGCCTTCCCCTACAAGGAATCAGATACCAGTGACGCTCGTCACGCAGTATGTCGCACCGGATGCGGCTTCCGACGCAGGCGAGGTCACTCTTCTGCTGCGAGAGATGAGCGCCGGTGATCCGGCGGCCACCGCTGCTCTGGTGCCGATGATCTATGACGACCTCCGATCCATGGCCCGAGCTTATCTGCGCAGGGAACGGCAGGACCACACCCTGCAGGCGACGGCTCTGGTAAACGAGGTGTATCTGCGTCTGCTGCGGCAGTCGCAGAGTGAATGGAACGACCGCGGTCATTTCTTTTGCACTGCCGCGCGCATGATGCGGCGCATCCTTGTGGACAGTTCGCGCCATCGCCGGAGAAAGAAACGCGGCTCGGGTGAGATTGCGCTCGACATTGCCGGTATGGAGATTGCTGCCCCTGCCTGTGCGGCATCGCCGATCGATATTCTCGCGTTACATGAGGCTCTTGAGCAGCTTTCTCTGGTAGACGAGCGCATGGTGCGCATCGTCGAGCTCCGGTTCTTTGCCGGATGCAGCAATGAGGAGGTCGCAACTCTGCTCCATATCTCGGAACCGACGGTGAAGCGCAATTGGGCAACGGCGCGCGCATGGCTCTTTCGCTTTATGCAGGCGAGTTGACACTTGCTCGATGCGGCGCGATGGGAACGCGTTTGTGACCTGGTCCATGAGGCACTCCAGGCGCCGGAAGCAGTGCGCTTTTCCTTGCTGGAAGACATACGGGATGCGGAGGTGCGCGCGGAGGCTGCCTCGCTGCTGGCTGCGCACACCAGTGCGGGAGACAGCTTTCTCGCGGGAGACGCTCTCTCCCACGGAGTGGCCGAGGATCTGACCTCGGAATGGATCGGTCAGCGGATCGGACCCTATCGCGTTGCGGAGGAGCTTGGGCATGGCGGCATGGGAACCGTATTTCTCGCGGCTCGGGCCGACGACCTGTACGAGCGGCGGGTCGCTATTAAAGTAGTGCGCGCGGATCTCGAAGGCGAGCTGTTCCTAAGCCGTTTTCGCGAGGAGATACGCATTCTGGCCGGGTTCGACCACCCGGCAATTGCACGTTTGCTCGACGCCGGCATCACCGCCGGGGGGTCACCTTACCTCGTAATGGAGTACGTGCAGGGCGTGCGCATCGATACCTTCTGCCATGACAGGGAGTGCACGGCGGTCGAGATCGTCGGGCTGGCCATCCAGATTGCGGATGCCGTTCACTACGCACATGAACTGGGTGTCGTCCATCAAGATCTCAAGCCGGGCAATATCCTCGTGACGCCGGACGGGCGGCCGAAGCTGCTGGACTTTGGGATCGCCCAGATCTCGGCCGAAAGCCGAAGCCATGAGGATGGCCCCGCGGCCGAATTTCGCGCCTGGACACCCGCCTATGCGAGCCCGGAGCAGGTTTCCGGGTGGACGATCACCTTACGCAGTGACGTCTTTTCACTTGGAACCCTGCTGTATTTCCTTCTAACGGACCAGCCGCCATACTGCTTCGAATGCTCCTCGCCGGAGGAGATGCGCGATGCTTTTGAAACGACCAGTCCGGTCATACCGAGCCGGGTGCAGCGCAGAATCGGCCGAATGCCTTCCCTCGTTGCCCTGGATCCGGTTCTGCTGAAAGCCTTACGCGTGAGTCCAGAGAACCGTTACCTGAGCGCGAAAGACATGGCCGACGACTTGCGACGTGCACTCGCCGGGCACAGGACGGCGGCGCAGATGCCATCTCCCCTGGAGCGCTGGAAGCGTGGGTTGCAGCGGTCCGCAGATTGGTTAGCCGTAGCAGGGTGCATTGCCATCTGCTACCTCATCGCGACATGCCACTCGCTCATTCCGTGATGCGCCGCGGCGAAGTCTTTTTAGCAGCGTATAAGATGACAGTGGTGCAGTCCGGCGGCGCACGATAGCTGCCTTCTGCGCTCTCCAGATCAGCACCTCAGGCATCCAGGTCCAGCATTTGCAGATACCCAGCTTTTTCGGAAGAACCTCCCTCGTCGCCATCGCCCTTCTCGTCAGCTCCACGGTTCTAGCTGCGCAGGCAAGCTCGGATGCGAGCGTAGATTGCTCCGATCCGAACAACTATGCCCTTTGCCAGCAGCGCCAACCGGCTACCCAGGGCGGCGGCAGTGGCGGCGGCTATGGCGGTTACCCCACAATGGCGATGCCCCAACGCACGACGTCGCAGGGACAGAATGGGCGCGACGTGTATGTGGATACCGGCGGCTTCCCAGTGGACCGGCCAGCGGCGGACCGGGCCAATGCGAACTTTCCACTGATCCTGCCGCCGGATCCGATTACGGATTTCCAGCGGCTGGCCAGGCAAGCCACGGGTGAGACGCTTTCCATCTATGGAAGAGAGCTCTTTCGGACGCCTCCGTCCACCTTTGCTCCGGCTGACCAAATACCGGTGATGCCGGATTATGTCCTAGGGCCCGGGGATGAGGTGGTCCTGCGCATCTGGGGGCACGACAACTTCAATGGACGGCTGGTGGTGGATCGCAATGGAGCAATCTATATCCCGCAGGTCGGGGCTATTCATGTGGCGGGCCAGCGGTTCGGCGATTTACAGCCGCAGATCCAGCGGGAGCTGAACCGGACCTACCGCAACTACCAGATGTCGTTGAACCTCGGGCAGCTCCGCTCCATCCAGGTATTTGTGCTGGGCGAGGCCCGCCGTCCGGGTACATATACGGTCAGCTCGCTTTCCACCGCCTTCAATGCCGTTCTCGCGTCCGGTGGCCCGACCGTGCAGGGATCCATGCGCAGGATTGAGGTGCGTCGAGGTGGAGCGACACTGACTACGCTCGATTTGTACGACTTCGTTTCACGGGGCGACCGCAGCAAGGACGTCTCGCTGCAAACCGGAGATGTCCTTTTTGTTCCCGTCATTGGACCGCAGGTGGCGTTGAGTGGAAGCGTGCGGCATCCGGCAATCTTTGAGCTGTTGCCTGGGGAGACTCTGGCCAACGCGTTGACATTGGCGGGTGGACTGTCGTCAACGGCGTCCGAGGCACGCGTCTCGATCGACCGCATCGAAGGACACCGGGAGCGGCAGGCACTTTCGATCGCGCTCGATGCCGCGGGTCTGGCAACGGTTCTCAGCGATGGTGATGTGCTGCACGCCGGGTCGGTGCTCGGTGGCTATACAAAATCTGTAACGATCCGCGGCAATCTGGCCAATGCGGGCCGTTTCCCGTGGCACGAGGGGATGAAGCTGAGCGAGATCATCCCGGACAGGCCTTCTCTGCTGACCAACGATTACTGGCGTGAGCGCAACCGGCTTGGGCTGCCGACACCGCTCTTCGAGCCGCTGCCCTCACGCGAGTTCGAGCGGTACGATCTGCGGGATCGCAGTATTGGAGCACGTAGCAATCAGCTCTATCAGCAGTACCGCTATGGCGGTTCGAATGGAGCCACCAGTCGAGCGAATGGCACACAGCGCGACCCATTGTCGTCGAACGACCTACCCTATCCGGGCGATCCCCAGTACCTGAACGACACCTATGCGAGCGATCCGACGCAGACGCAGGCGGACAGCATCGCCCTCGCGAGGCGTGCCGAGGAGCTGAACGCAGGCAATAATGGCTATCTGCAGAACGATCCGCAAGGACGCGACAGCAGCCTGCAGGGATCAAACGAGCAGCTGAGCCGCAGCTCGCTGGCAGAGCAGCAGCAGTCCGCAACGGACCGGCTGCGGCCCAATAACGCTCGTCGCACGGATATCACCATTCCAGCTCCGGAGATCGATTGGTCCTACGCCGTCATCGAGCGGCTCGATCCGCAGACGCTGCGCAACACGCTTGTGCCGTTTCACCTGGGGAAGCTGGTCAACGATCATGACAGTGCCGAGGACAAGCCTTTGCAGGCTGGCGATGTCGTGACCATTCTGTCTCAGGCTGATATCCACGGCAATCAGGATGACCAGACGAAGTACATCCGGCTTGAGGGCGAGCTGATCAGTTCCGGCGTCTACAGCGTTGCACCGAATGAAACGCTTGCCGACGTGGTCGCGCGTGCCGGTGGCCTTACCTCGAAGGCGTATCTGTTTGGGGCATCCTTCACGCGGGAGAGCGCGCGCGTTCTGCAGCAGCAAAGGCTGGACGAGTACATCTCGTCGCTGTCTATCCAGATCGAACGCGATTCTTCGATCCGCTCACTCTCCTCCGGCGCTCCGGCCAACGGTCTAACCGAGGAGCGGGCTCTTCTGGACCAGATGCGGAAGATGCGCGCGACGGGCCGCATCGTGCTGGAGTTCAAGCCAGACAGTGCCGGCATGGGAAGCCTGCCCCGGCTGCCGCTGGAGAACGGCGACACCTTCCGCGTTCCCTCCAGACCCGCTGTGGTGAGTGTGGTGGGCTCCGTCTACGGGCAGAATGTCTTTCTGTACAACGACGGCCGGCGGGTGCGTGACTACCTGGCCCTGGCCGGAAAGCCGAACCGGGTAGCGGATAAGAACCATGCCTTCATCATCCGCGCCGATGGTTCCATTTACAGCAAGGACACCGTGCGGGGTGGGCTGTGGGGGGACAATTTCAACGCGGCGATGATGCATCCAGGAGATACGGTGGTGGTGCCGGAGAAGCCTCTGCGACCCTCCGCGCTGCGACAGGTCATTGACTACTCACA
The DNA here is from genome assembly GCA_964246865.1 of uncultured Terriglobus sp. GTDB lineage: Bacteria > Acidobacteriota > Terriglobia > Terriglobales > Acidobacteriaceae > Terriglobus. Next base: position 6,927 of record CAXTSF010000004.1, on the reverse strand, counting down.
GGTCTTTTCGCAGTTTGCTGTGGGAGCCGCATCGCTCAGCGTGATCACCCGATAACAGGAACGGGGCAGCGCTGAAGATCGCTGCTCCGGTCTGGTCATCGTTCGGTCTTTGAGGCGGGGGAAGCTACCGGCTCTGTGTCAGGTACATGGCTTCTTCCTGCAGAACGGCTCCGGCGCGCTGGTTCAGGTCGTGGCGCTCCTCATCGGACCACCAGCCCCACTTGTTGAAGTACCGGACAGCAGAGGCCATGTGGTACGCCAGCAGGCGCAGATTTTTATAGGAACCGCGCGAGAAGCCGTGCACCACTGTCACCTCCGGATGGAAGACCGTGCGTGAGACGGCACCGACGCGGCGGCAGAGATCGATGTCCTCCAGATACATGAAATAGCGCTCATCAAACAGGCCAATGCGGCGAAGAACGTCCGATCGCAGAAACATGAAGCAGCCGGAAAGATTGGGAATCTCCTGGGTTTGACTGCGGTCAACTCCCTTGAGTTCGTATATCTCGCGCTGCTGCTTCAGCAGCTTGCCCTCAGTGCGCCCACGCAGAAAGCGGCGTAAGAACAGATCCATGGGCGAGGGAAGCCGCTTGCAGAGCCACTGCTCGGTACGGTCGGTATAGACGATCTTCGGCATTACCAGACCGACCTCCGGGAAGCGATCCATAAAGTCGATCAGCGCTGGAAGCACCTCCGCTCCGCAACGAATGTCCGGATTGCAGACAAGGTGATAGTCGCTGCGGTTCAACATGGTCTGAATCGCGATATTGTGGCCGCCGCCGTAGCCGGTGTTCTTGCCGGGGAAGATGTAAGCGGCTCCCGCTCGCCGCACGATCGGCTCGAGGTCGCGCGTCGGCGAGTTGTCGACAACGGTTGTGATGGGGTCGACACCGCTGGCACGCAAACCGTGCAAGATGCTCTTCAGCTCCTCCGGAGGTGTCTTGTAGGTGACTACCGAAACGGACAACAGCGGGTAAGGGGACGCGAGCTGAACAGTCATAACGAGGCACCAGTATAGGCGATAGACGTATAAAAACGTCAGAACGGACGAGAAAGGCAGATGGGTAACCGAAGGGTATACGCGGCGTCAATAAGATACGTCCCCAACCAGCTGGCCTCGGCAAAGATCTCTCCACGCGGGAGGCGAGGTTCGCCAGCAGCGTTGGGCTATGCTGAAGAGAAGGGCGAACGCGTCATCGCTCACACCCGTACCACCATGGACCTCTGCCTGGGGATGTGGTGCTCTCCCGAGGAGATGTTTTGACTTTGCATGGTCTCTCGCCCCATCAGGAGGGCTGCCTCCCTGGAGAGGTTCTCGCACCACCTTCGGACATAGCGCTCAGGCAACTGCCATTTGCCATCCACCACGGGTGTTTGCGTCTTTGCTTACTTGCCCTCACTCTCCTGCCCTGCGCAGGCGCGTCTGCGCAGAGCGGAGATGAGACGCCATCCCATCAAGAGGTAGCCGAGACCGCAAAGGGAACCACCGGGTCCTCCTACATCCCGCTGGACAGCTGGATCTACTCGTCGGCGATTCGGCTCTACGAGCTGGTCTACTTGAAAACGGCTTAACTGGGCATGCGGCCCTGGACGCGCGTGTCGCTTGCGCACATGCTCGAGCTTTCGCAGGGTGCCTTGCGCAGCGGCGAGGGCAGCGATGAGGCAGTGGAGATCGATGCCCGGCTCCGGCGTGAACTGGCACCGGAGCTCGGCGGCACCGACGCATCCAGCGCCACTGCTGAGAGCGTCTACGCGCGCGTGCAGGAGATAGGCGGACCGGCTTTGCGCGACAGCTACCATCTTGGGCAGACAATCGTGAACGACTATGGCCGGCCGTATGGGCGAGGCTTTGGCAGCGTTGCCGGCTACAGCGCGCGAGCGACCCGGGGCCGCTTCAACTTATACGTGCGCGGAGAGTTTCAGCACGCGCCCTCGCAGATGGGATACAGGGAGAGCGCCGCCAACTTCCTCGCCGATCAGGATCGCACGCCGCACGTCCCGCAGACCGGCATCCCGCTCGGCACCCAGCCATCAGTCAACCAGTTCCGGCTGCTGGAAGCAGACCTGTCGGCACACCTGGGTGGGCACCAGATCTCCTTCGGCAAGGACGACGCGTGGCTGGGACCGGCGCACGGAAGCAGCATGGCATGGTCGAACAACGCGGAGAACATCTACAGCTTTCGGATCAACCGCGTCGAACCGCTGTACATCCCGCTGCTCTCCCGCGTAACAGGACTGTTTCGCTATGACTTCTTCGTGGGGAGCCTGAAGGGTCACGATTTCCCAAACGATCCCTGGGTGCACGCGGAAAAGATCAGCTTCAAGCCCACGCCGGACCTGGAGATCGGCTTTGAACGCACGGTGATTTGGGGCGGCAAGGGTCATGTGCCTATCACGGTGCATACCTTTCTGCGAAGCTTCTTCAGCGCCGCCGGCGTGACGCCCGCGGTCAAGTTCTCATCGGCCGACCCAGGGGCCCGCTTCAGCACCTTCGATTTCACATGGCGAATCCCATGGCAGGATCACCTCGTCACGATCTACACGGACTCCTTTGCGCATGACGATGTCTTTCCGGTGAGTGCGCCAGGCCGGGCGGCGATCCGACCAGGCATCTATCTCTCTCGATTGCCAGGCCTGAGGCGCGTGGACTTCCGAGCGGAAGCAGCATCGACAGACCCGCCGGACATCAACAGTCAGAACGGGCAATTCCTCTACTTCGAAGCACTGCAGAAGCAGGGATACACCAATCGCGGCCAGATTCTTGGTGACTGGATTGGCCGTGAGGGCAAAGGCGGCCAAGCCTGGGTAACGTGGCACTGCCGGCCAGACCAGGATGTGCAGTTTGAATATCGCAACGCCAAAGCCGCCAAGGATTTCGTCACCGGCGGCACAACCCAGCACGACCTCGCTCTGCACCTGCGCCTCCGTCCCATGCGCGATCTTGAATTGAAGGCAACCGCGCAGGGCGAGCTTTGGACCGCCCCGTTGATCAGCAACGGCAGGCAGTCCAATGTGCTTGGACAGGTGCAGATCACGTGGTTTCCGCATCTGCAAACGGCCGGGCGCTAGCTTGCTGTCCCCTTGAGTTCTTCGCCGAGCCACTTCGGATTCTGCGCCGTGCCGTCGAAGTGGGTCGAGGTCTTAAAGAGCTCGTACTTGCCCTCGCTCGCGGCCACCTCCGTCTTCGCCAACAGCTCTTTCATCTCGGCCTGATCCATTGGCTTGAAGTTCTTGGCGACACTCAGGGCCTGCTGGAGAATGGGCTGGCCATCGATGCCCGTGATCAGTACGGAAACGGGAAGGCTGAGGCCGTAGCGCAGTGCGTCGGTGGGCTGCATTGTCTTGGTCTGCAGCATATAATCTAGGATCGCGCGGTCACCGAAGGTCTTCATGCCCAGCACGCCGATACCCTGCTTCACAGCCACCGGTACCACCTGGTTGGTAAAGCTTCGGAAGTGCGCGTCCATGACATTGATCGGCATCTGCACCGTATCGAAGTGGAACTTGTTCTTCTCCGCAACCTCCAGCATGCGCAGGTGAACCGCGGGATCTTTATGACCCGTGAAGCCGATGTAGCGCAGCTTGCCGGCCTCGCGGGCCTTCATGGCAGCCTCCATGGCACCGCCCTTGCCGAAGATGCGGTCCGGGTCCTCCATGCGCAGCACCTCATGGAACTGCACCAGGTCAATCATGTCGGTCTGCAGCCGGCCCATGGACTGCTCGAGCTGCTTGTTGTACTCGGTAGCGGTGCGGCCATCCAGTTTGGTCATCAGGAAGACCTTCTGCCGGTAGCCGTCCTGCCGCAGGGCGCGGCCCATGCGCACCTCGGAGATGCCGTCGTTGTAGTCCCAGCAGTTGTCGAGAAAGGTGATGCCCGCGTCCACACCCGCATGGATTAGACGGATGCTCTCCTCCGGATCGGCCTGCTTCCCGATGTGGAAGCCACCCATACCGATCGCCGAGACGGTCTCGCCGGTGGTGCCGAGCTGCCGGTAGACCATGTCCGGCGACTGCGGCCGCTTCACGGCACCGGCCGCGCCCTTGGCGGCCTGCGGTGAGGCTGGCATGGCCGCTGCGACACCGGCCGCCGTTGCTGTCTTGAGAAAGTCCCTGCGTTCCATGTGCGCCTCCAATAACCGTTAGCCAACCGATAGATGCGCTTCGGAAGCGACGGGGTTTATGACCGCTGGGGAACGGCGCGAAGAGGCACGTGCGATCAGCGTCGCGGAGTATGCCGCGCCGAAGCCGTTGTCGATATTGACGACGCTCACGTTGGGGCTGCAGGAGTTCAGCATGCCGAGCAGCGCAGCCGCACCCGCGAACGAAGCACCATAGCCGACGGAGGTGGGAACCGCGATGACGGGAACCGAGACCAGGCCGCCTACCACCGAGGGCAGGGCACCCTCCATGCCCGCGCAGACGATGACCACGTCTGCCGCGGTCAGCTCGCCATGCACGGCGAGTAACCGGTGCAGGCCTGCAACACCCACGTCGAAGAGCCGCGTTACCGAAGGGCCGAAGAGTTCGAGGGTGGTGGCTGCCTCCTCGGCAACCGGCAGGTCGCTGGTTCCGGCACAGAGAACGGCCACCGTTCCCTGCGCCTCGCGGCCGGCAGTCTGCCGCAGGCTGATGGTGCGCCCAATGGGGTGGTAGGTCGCGGCCGGCGTCATGGCACGCACGGCGCCGGCGGTGGCTGCATCGGCACGGGTCGCCAGCACATCCACACCGTCGGCAGCCAGACTGCGAAAAATCTCGGCGGTCTGTTCCGGCTGCTTGCCCGCGGCATAGATCACCTCTGGCAGGCCTGTACGCAGGCTGCGATGGTGGTCGACGCGGGTGTGTCCAAGATCTTCGAAGGGAAGCGTTGCGAGACGGTCGGCGGCCTGATCCGGAGTGAGTCCGCCGCGCTCAACCTCGGCCAGCAACTGCAAAAGAGTGGTTCGTGTCATCGGATGGCGACCTTATCGGAGATACGCAGCCAGGGCAGCCTGCTGCACACGCTTGAGTGGAACTTGGTGGCCGGCCGCGGCGGCCCGGCAGTCTTCGAACTCCGGTGCGGCGTTCCGCTCCTCGCCGTTGTCGCTACCCACTTTGATACGGATAGATCCGTATGGGGTCTCCACCGTTTGAAAGCTGCGGTCGAGGCAGGCGCGGCGGTCCTCGCGGATACGCAGGCCGAGCGTGCTGGTTTCGCTCAGGATGAGCTGCTGCAGAGCTTCGCTTTTCTCCGGCGCACAGAGCACCGTGAGCAGCGTGCCGGGCCGGCCCTTCTTCATCACCACCGGCGTCAGCATCACATCCAGCGCGCCCTCGGCGAGCGCCTTTTCCGTCACATAGGCCAGCACCTGCGGCGACAGATCGTCCAGCGCTGTTTCCAGAATGGTCACGGCATCTGTCGTTTTGCCTTGCGCTTGC
>CAXTSF010000004.1:0-1502 GCA_964246865.1 uncultured Terriglobus sp. | reverse complement strand
CCCTGAGACCGGCCGCTTGTGTGAGAGGCGGGGCCGAGACCGTTGCCGAACTCTCACCGATGCTGAGCCGCAGCACATTCGGAAAACCCTCCGGATTGCGTGTGCCGGCACCGTAGCCGATCGCCGCCACCTGCATCGGCGGTTGCTGGCCAAAGGTGGGCTCGAGAGCCCGCAAGAGAGCTGCACCGGTAGGCGTCACAAGCTCTTTCTGAATGTGTGCGGAGTAGGTCGGAAAACCGCGAAGAAGATCGGCGGTGGCCGGTGCGGGGACAGGGAAGTTGCCGTGCGCGCACTGCACCATGCCGCCACCCACATTCACCGGGGAGCAGTACCAGGCCTCCACCTGGAGGTGCTCGATCCCGGCGCAACTCGCGACGATATCCACGATCGCGTCTACCGCGCCGACCTCATGGAAGTGAATCCGATCCACCGGTACATTGTGGATCTTGGCCTCTGAGGCTCCCAGCAACTCGAACATTCGAATGGCGTTGCGCTTCACCTCTGCCGAGAGAGTTGCGTTCTGGATGAGTGCCCGAATTTCAGTGAGCGACCGCCCATGCCCATGGGCGTGCGTCTTCGTTTCTGCAGAAGCGTGGCTGTGCGCATCTGGACTTTCGTGGCTGTCTTCCGCATGGCTATGTGTATGCGCGTGCGCATGGCCGCCCTTGTGCATGTGTTGGGTCCGGGGCTGTTGTTGCTGCATTGCGCTCGGAACCTGCTCCTCGAAGCTGGCAGACGCTGTCGCGACGCTGGCGGATGCTGTCGCGAAGCCGGCGGTTGCTGCCGCCGAACTTCGCGCATCGCTGTGGCTGTGTGCCTTTGCCTCGGCCAGATCGCCGCTTTCGAGCACATGGACCTTGGTGCAGGAGATGCCGCTCCGGTCGACACGTTCAATCTTCAGGCTGGCATTGAGTGCGAGTGCGGCGGTGGCCTTCTGCAGCACCTCTGCCGGTACGCCTGCGTCGATCAGCGCGGCGAGAAACATATCACCGGCGATGCCGGCGAAGCAGTCGAGATAAGCGATACGCATACGAAGGTGCTGTCCTTCTTTAAGGATTTTGTGAGTGTTGAGATGCAGTGCGGGCCCGCGGGTGCCGTCTCAGCTTGCTGCTGTGAGTGCCGAGACCGGAAGCACCTGATTCATGGAACCAGAACGATACCCCTGCATATCCAGCGTCACATACTGGAATCCAACGCCGCGCAGAGCCGACGAGATCTGGTCGAAGGTACGGACAGAGAGGGCGCGATGGAGATCGTTGCGATCAATTTCGATCCGTGCAAGTTCGCCATGGTGGCGAACGCGCACCTGCGCGAACCCAAGCTGGTGCAGAGCATCCTCGGCCCGCTCTACCTGCAGGAGGGCCTCCGCCGTCACCGGCCGGCCATACTCGATACGCGAGGACAGGCACGCGCTGGCGGGCTTGTCCGCGAGCGACAGACCTGCTTCACGGGCGAGCTGCCTGATCTCAGACTTTGTCAGCTCCGCCGTGACCAGCGGTGCC
>CAXTSF010000003.1:10016-41554 GCA_964246865.1 uncultured Terriglobus sp. | reverse complement strand
CCCTGCAGGTACACGCACAGAGCCAGGGTGAGAGCGCGTGGTTCGGTCTCGGTGAGCGGTTCTGGCAGGCGGCTCTTACCTCCACCGACCTGGACGTGCGCCCGCAGGATCGCTCCGGCGAGCCCGGTCATAACTGGGTCTACGTTGCCGTCCCGCTGCTATACAGCACCGCCGGTCTGGGCCTGTTTGCGGATACTGCGTTCGACACGCACGTGCGCACTGATGCAACGGGCAAATCCTTCGACATCACCTTCGCACAAGGTCCGGTGCCGGTCTATTTCTTTGCCGAACCGACACCAAAAGCTGTACTGACGGCCTACACCGCACTGACTGGCCGCCCGCAACGGCTGCCGCAGTGGGCATTCGGGCCATGGATCACGGCGATCGGCGGCAAGGGGCCAGCGCTCGACGAAGCGCGCCGCATCCGGCTCAGTGCCATTCCCGCCAGTGCGCTCTGGGTCTTCGATGAGCTGGATCAGAAGAACAATCTCGGCTGGCCATTCTGGTTCGGCAGCTACTATGGCGATCCTCGCGCCTTCACGGACATCCTGCACGGGCAGGGCTTTCGCGTGCTCGGCTATGTGCATGGATACATCCGCGACCGGACACTGCCCTATCCCACCATCGAGCCGAACTGGACGAAGGGACTGGCCGAACATCTGTTGGCCATGGGACCGGACCAGCAGCCCGCGGGTCCTCGATTTGAAACAGTGCAGACCGGCAATATCGATTTCACCAACCCGGCCGCGGTGGACTGGTGGCAGGGCATGATCACGGCAGCGGTGCGGGATCAGGGATTTGACGGCTGGATGGAGGATTTCGGCGAGTGGGTTCGAGACTCTGACCGCTTTGCCGCCGGTGACGGCCGCACGCTCTCCGAGCTTTATCCGCTGCTTTACCACAAGGTCACAACCCGTATCGCGCACGGGCTCAATCCTGGCGTCGTCTCCTTCTCGCGGTCGGGCGGGCCTGGAACGCAGGCGGTCAGTCCTGCTCTGTGGGGCGCGGATCAGGCAGCAGACTGGACGCGCGACTACGGCCTGCCCTCTGTGGTCACGGCCGGCATCACTGCAGGCATGTCCGGCTTCTCCAACTGGGGCCCGGACATTATGAGCGCCGGCGACTCACGCGAACTCTGGATGCGCTGGGTGGAGTTCGGCGCGCTATCGCCCATCATGCGCGACCATGTCTGGTCCAAACCCGACCACAGCTTCAATCTCTTTACCGACGACGCTACTGCAGCCTTCTTCCGCGACTATGCCGCGCTGCACAGCTCCCTGCTTCCCCTCTTCGACAAATATGCCCAGGAGGCGCAACGCACGGGTGTGCCCATCATGCGGCACACCGCGCTGCAGTACCCCGCCGATATGGCCGCGGCCAAAGCCGAGTACCAGTACTTCCTCGGCGATGACATTCTCGTGGCTCCCGTGGTCCAGCCCGGTGCCGGCACACGTACGCTCTATCTGCCCGCAGGCGAGTGGATCAGCTTCTGGAGCGGCGACGCATTTCACGGTGGCCAAACCGTGAATGTGCCTTCGCCCCTGGGCCAGATTCCTATGCTGGTGCGTGCCGGGGCAATCCTGCCTTTTCTGCGCGAGGAAGAGACGGCACGCTGGGACTGGAACGATCCGCACCTGCTCAGCGGCAGCCTTGTGTGGAAGGGCTATCTTTCTGAGAGCGGAACCAGCAGCGGCAGCTTTGCGCTGCCGGACGGGACATCCGCGGAGATACAGCAGCGCGGTGCCAACGCCACCATCACGGGAAAGAGCGCCGCATCGCGAAGCTACGAGGTCATCCTGCGCAGCCGCCTTGAGCCTTCGGCGGTCGAGATGAACGGCAAACCGATGGCGCTGTACGAAGCTGCCTCCGGCGCAGGCGGAGTCTCCGGCACGGGCACACCAGCGCGGCAGTGGTGGTGGAACCCGTCCACGGGCGAGGTCCACGTCCTGTTCCGTGCCGCCGGCTTCCAGCTCACCATCCATCGCGTCAGCCAGACGCAGTACGTGCCTTGACCCGATCGAGGTACGGCCAGTGTTCGATTAGCAACATAGCCCATCCACACCGCATCCCATACGCATCGGCCGGGAGGGCTGCGACATGGGTAAAGTCACAAAGGTCATCCTCGGTGCGATCGGCGTGGTCATTCTGCTTGCTCTGATTGCAGCGGCCGCGATCCCGGTGTTTCTCAACGCGGACGCGTTTCGCACCCGCATGGAAGCAACGCTCTCCAAATCGCTGGGCCGGAAGGTGACCATTGGCAAGCTGACCCTGTCGGTACTCTCCGGCGGGATGCTCGCGGAGAACGCCACCGTCGCCGACGACCCGCGCTTCAGCGCCGCCCCCTTCATCCAGGCGAGCAGCGTTAAAATTCGCGTGGAGGTCTTGCCGCTGCTGCTCAACCGCGAGGTCCACATCGTTGGCTTCGCGTTGCAGTCACCCAATGTGCAGCTGGTGCGCGGCGCAACCGGCACCTGGAACTACTCTTCCATCGGGGCTGCTGGATCCACCGCATCGCAGGATCCCGAGACGCAGAAGACCTTTCCCAGCCTGACCGTCGGCAACTTCGATGTGGAGAACGGGCGTGTTTCCGTGACCACACAGGCGGCACCCGGCCAGGCTGTCAGCGCACCTGTCCGCGTGTACGAGCAGGTAAAGATCACAGCCAGCAACTTCGGCTTTACGAACAGCTTTCCTTTCACCGTCTCGGCACAGCTGCCGGCGGGCGGCACGGTGGACGTGCGTGGCACAGCCGGTCCGCTCAATCAGCGCGATGCTTCGGCGACGCCCTTCTCCGGCCACCTTGAGATGAAGCACATCGATCCGCTTGCCGCCGGTTTCGTCAGCCAGGCCGATGGCATCTCCGGAACCGTGGATAGCCTGGTTCTGGATGCTGCCTGGAATGGTCAGCAGATGCAGGTGACGAAGCTGGTTGTGGACACACCGCACCTCACGCTGGTGCGTTCCAATGCTCCCAAGGTGCCGAAGCCCGTCGAAACGAATGCGGAAGGGAGCACGATGCTGCAGGCGCTCTCCATCAACAGCGCCGAAGTGAAGAATGGCACGGTCACGCTCACCACGGCTGGCCAGGCCGGTGCGCCCGCCGTGTATCAGCAGCTCAATGCAACCATCACGAACGTCTCACCGAAGAGCTCGTCTCCCTTTACCGTTTCAGCCCAGTTGCCCGGTGGCGGCAGCATGAACGCGAGCGGAAAGGCCGGCCCGTTCAATCAACAGAACAATGCATCCACGCCCGTTTCCGCCAACGTCAAGCTGCAGCACGTTGCGCTCGAGACCAGCGGAGTGATCGCGCCGGATGCTGGGATCAGCGGTCTTGCCGACCTGCAGGCGCAGATTGAATCCAACGGCCAGACCCTCAACGCCACCGGCACCGCCCACGTGGCCAATATCAAGCTAGCCAGAAACGGCCAGCCCTCCGCTAAGCCTGTGGAGTCGCAGTTCGCGATCATCCAGAACGAGCAGGCCAGCAGCGGGCAGATCGAGCATGCGACGATCTCGGTGGGCCGGGCCGCGTTCAATCTTGCGGGAGGCTATCGCGGCAGCGGCCCCACCACTGCCATCGACCTTCGCGTCAACGGCCAGGCTGTGCCCATCGATGAGATTGAGGCCTTTCTTCCCGCCCTTGGTGTTCGTCTCCCGCAGGGATCGCGCCTTCAGGGTGGCACCGTAACCACCAGCCTCACCGTCTCCGGCACCACTGCAAGCCCGGTAATTGCAGGCCCGGTGCGGCTCGACAATACGCAACTCGCCGGCTTCAATCTCGGAGCAAAGCTGCAAAGCCTCTCCCGCCTGACCGGCGGCCGCATCGGCAACAGCACAGGTAATGGAACCAATATCCGTTCGCTTGTGATGAACGTCCGTGAACAGGGCGGCGGCATTCGCACGGATAACATCGCGCTGAATGTTGCCGGAGTGGGGACAGCGACAGGCGGTGGAAGCGTCAGCGAGGCAGGCGCGCTGAACTACAGCGTTCTGCTGAAACTTACGGAGCTGACCGGGGCACCCGGTGCGGCATCCTCGGCATCCGCAGCTCCCGCCGACACAGGTGCGGGTGGGCTTGCAGGGCTGGCCGGTAACCTGTCCGGCCTGATTCCCGGGGGCGCCGGCGGCAACCTCAAGGGTCTCGGCGCTGTGGGTGGTATCGCGGGCAGCCTGGCGAAGAGCGGCATCCCGGTTGAGATTGGCGGCACCACCAGCAATCCCACCTTTGCGCCGAACCTGCGCGGTCTGACCACGGGCATTGGTGCCGCCGCGGCGCAAAACCTGATCAACGGCAAAACCGGCAAGAAAGGATCTCCAACAGCGCCGGACGGGAAGGTCGTTGGCGACCAGATCAAATCCCTCAAGGGTCTCTTCGGGCGGTAGGGCTGCACCAGAGTGACTCGTGGAACGGAGGGAAAAAGTCCCTTGTTCGCGTGATATTCATACAACTTTGGGACCATGATGCCATAGCGATGCAAGTACACGCCGTAAGCCCCTGGCTACAAGGGGTCCCTGCCGGTGCGTACACACTCACCATCGCGTTTTTGAGGGGATCCATGACGAAGCAGTTTCGAGCCACAGTAGCAGCACTACTGGCGGCCTCGTCCGTTCCGGTGCTGTCGCAGGCGACGTCGACCACGACGAACACCAAGAAGTCACCCAATGCCGTGACCACCACTACAACCACCAAGACAGTGAAAAAGAGCGGAGCCACTGCCAAGACGGGTACCGCCAAGAGATCGGCGAAAAGGAAGCCGGTCGCCCGGGAGAGTGCGACTTCCGTTCAAATTCGTGAGCTGCGAACGGAGATGCAGGCCCAGATCGATGGTCTGAAGCAGCAGCTTGCCGACCGCGACGCGAAGCTGACGAGCGCCCAGGCCGCCATCCAGACGGCTCAGGATCAGGCCACGGCCGCCAATTCACAGGCGCAGAGCGTGCAGACGGTGGTGCAGCAGAACAGTGAAAAGCTCGAAACGCTGGGCACAACCGTGGATGATCTGAAGGTCTATAACGCCGGCCTGTCACAGACCATCATCAACAACAAGACCGAGCTGACGCAGGCGATCGAATCGCCCACGACCATTCACTACAAGGGCGTGACGATTACACCGGTGGCCTTCTTCGCCTTCGAGACGGTCTACCGCCAGCGTTCCATCAACTCGGATATCAACACGCCCTTCAACACGACGCCTTACCAGGGTGCGAATGAGGCCCACGTCAGCGAACTGAACTTTACCGGCCGCCAAAGCCGGCTCGGTGGGCTATTCGAAGGCAATGCGGGGGCTTTCAAGCTCTCCGGCTACTTCGAGGGTGACTTCCTCAGCGCCGGAACCACCAGCAATGAAAATCAGAGCAACAGCTTTACCTTCCGGCAGAGGCAGATCTGGGGTCAGGCTGCAACCAAGGGTGGATTCGCCGTAACCGGCGGCCAGATGTGGTCCCTGGTTACCGAGACCGGCAAGGGCACGAACAATCGGACGGAGAAGTTGCCGAACACCGTCGATTCGCAGTACCACGTTGGTTTCAGCTGGGAGCGCCAGCCGGCCATCCGCATTCAGCAAACCTTCGGGCGGCCTTACTTCGGCAAGGGCAGCGCACTGACTCTGGCGATGGCACTCGAACAGGCGCAGATCACGAACTTCACCGCAGCCAATGCTCCTTCGAACTTCTTCTTTGGCGCAGCCGGTCAAAACGGCGGTTTGTTCAACAACTTCAACCAGACACCGACGAACAACGTGGCGCCCGACGTCATCCTCAAGGCTGCGGTCGACCTGCCGCACGCGCACTTTGAAGCAGGCGGCCTGGCGCGGTTCATGCGAGCCCGGTACTACCCCTCCGTGCTGACAACGGGCACAGGTGGGGGGAGCGTCGTCCCGGGTTCCACGCCGAAGACCGATACCGAGGTCGCGGGCGGCGGTTTTGCCAGCGCGCGTGTCTCCCTGAGCAAGTTCGTCGATCTGGCGGCACAGGGCATGGCGGGTGATGGCATCGGCCGGTATGGTACCTCGCAGCTACCCGACGCCACGGTCCGGCCGACGGGCAAGCTGGAGCCACTTCGCAGCTACCATGCACTGTTCGGGGTTGAGACCCATCCAGCGCCGAAGCTGGATGTGTATGCCTACGCCGGCGGAGAGTACGTGCAGCGCACCTTCTACCGGACCGGCGTCGCCGCATCGCCCTACACCGGGTATGGCACGCCCAACCTGAATGTGAGCGGCTGCAACTTCGAAACCCCGGTCGCCGCCTCCGGAACTACCGGGGCGGTCACTGCGACCAACTGCAATGCCGTAACGCGCGCCATCTACGAGGGCTCGGCCGGGTTTACCTACCGCGTCGTCAACAGTCCGAAGTATGGCCGCCTGCAATATCAGGTGGTCTACAGCTACCTGACGAAGAACGCCTGGCAGGGCATCCTGGCACCCGCAGGGACCGCTGCAACCCTGCCAATCACGCCAACCACGACCTTCTTCGCGCCTCGCGCCAACAATAACATGGTGTTCACGGGTATGCGTTACTACATCCCGTAAAGCGGAAGGACACCTGGAGCACGAGCGGCACCCTTCGGGGTGCCGCTTCTCTCTTGAACGAGAGGAATCTGGAGCCGGCACTCTCCGTTGCGGGTTGAGACCGTCTAGACCTGCGCCGATGGGAGCAGCGCCTCCGGCCGGATGCGGGTTGCTCGAGCGATGTTTGGCAGCAATCCTGGGAATAGCCGGACGGCAGCGGAAGCAAGCTGGCGGCCCGGCCGGGAGACCAGCAACTGCGAGAGAGCGGTGGCACGGCCCACCTGCCGGTGCAGCTCCCGGTGCAAGCCGCTCTGCCACTCCGCAGCTGTGTCCCCCTTGAGGAAGGCGGCTGCCGCGCTGGCCCCGGTATGCAGGGCAATGGACATGCCATCGCCGGAGAAGGAGGGGATCACCGCAGCCTGGTCGCCCAGGCACCAGAGCGCGGGGTCCGGCGTATGCTGCCGTACGAAGCCATAAGGAATACGGGCAATGGCCAAGGGTCGCTCAAGCTGGGGACTGGCTCCCGCAAGCCGTCTTCGGAGAAGTGGGTTGGCTGACATCATGTGCTCCAGCAGGGAGGCCCAGTCCCCACCAATCCGGCGATAGGTGTCCCCTCGGATAAGGGCGCACAGGTTTGCGCAGCCACCCTCTACCGGCTGCAGTCCGGCATACCCCGCCGGAAACGTAAGCAGCTCAACGTGCCGGTCCAGCTCGGCATGCTGCTGTGCAGCGAGCCGCAGGTACATCTTGAGTCCAACGAGGCTGTTCTGCCGGCCGGATGGCCGTGTGTATCCACGCAGATCGTGCTTCCCTGTGGCAAGAAACGCCGCAGGCGCGTTCAGGGTTTCACCGGAGGAGGTCTGCGCAAGCCACTGCTCACCGGAGCGAACCAGCGACTCCACGCGCTGGCGCAGAAGCGTAACCCCGCTGGCAGTGGCGGCGGCGAGCAGCACTTCATCCAGCGTGCGCCGGGTGAGCGACATCGCCGGGAAAGGCAGAGGACGGCTCACGGACGCTGCCCCGAGGCAATAGCGAACATGGGTGATGGCTACGGCCCCGAGTGCCACAGGCGAGATTCCGGCCTGCTCGAGGTAGCCGAGTGCCTCGTAGGAGAGGAACTCACCGCAGACCTTGTGGTGCGGACCGGCGTGTTGCTCGAGAAGAGTGACGCTGCGTCCGGCGCGGGCAAGAAGAATGGCAAGGGAAGCGCCTGCGAGGCCGCCACCAACGACCAGCGCGTCGCAACCGGCCAGGGATCGGGTTGAGGCCTGGTCAGCAGGCATAGGATTAGCGGAGCCGCTCAACACAAAGCCGTGCGGGGAAGCTGCGGAAGATGCGCGCGGCACCCTGTGGAAGGGCCGCTTCGGACAGCATGCGCTGCCAGTCACCCTGGCGAAAAGCACGCCGGAAGGAAACAGGGCCGTCGTGCTGCACAAAGGGGTGCATGCGCGCAAGACGGCTGAATAAACCGAAAAGATAGTACGGCACAGGCTGGCGTTCCAGGTCGTTGATCAACCAGCCATAGCGGGCGTGCTCTTCCATCCATCGCAGGAAATCCACGACTCTTTCAGAGGTGAGATGGTGGGTCAGGAGCGAGCTGAGGACAACGTCTGCGGGGCGGCTCAGGGAGTGCATCGCATCTCCCGTGATCCAGCAGATCTCGCCCACAGGAACACCGGCGGCGCGGTCCGCCTCGCTCGCGGCCCTTCGAGCATGCGGATTCAGGTCGATGCCGGTCAGGGCTACCGGGATTCGACGGCCGATGGACCAGCGGCGCACACGGCGAAGCATGTCACCGTAGCCGGAGCCAACATCCACAATGTGAATCGTTGCGCCGGAAGCGCGGGCGGCTACACGATCCAGAAAAGCGAGCGTAGGTTGATACGCGCGGAAGAGGCGGTTGCAGGTCTCCAGGGACTGCAGGCAGGAGCGCAGCACCGCAAAATCGCATGGCTCGTCCATCAGCTCGCAAAGATCCGCCCGCTTCGTGAAGTCGACAGGCGCGCTGTGAGTTCCGGCGAAATGCTGTTGTGGCTCGGCGTTAGGCGGCATGGAAGAGGAAGGTCTCCGCGGTGAGGCCGGGTCCAAAGGCCATGGCACAGCCGGTCTGGCCGCTTTGACATGAACTCAACAGCCGTTCCAGCACAAACATCACGGTGGCGGAAGACATGTTCCCGTAGCGGCAGAGCACCTCACGCGAGGGATGCAGAGCATCCGCGGGTAGGGCGAAGCCGTCCTGAACGGCATCCAGGATTGTGCGGCCACCGGGATGGATCGCCCAAAGATCGAGGGAACGGACGTCCGCGCCGCCGAGGATCTCGCTCCCACGGGACTGGATGGTTTGGCGGATATGGCCGGGTACCTGGCCGGACAGGATCATGTCAAAACCAAGATCACCGATCGTCCAGGTGATCAGCGGGCGAGTCTCTGGAACAAGCATGGAGCGGAAGCTGTCCAGCGCAAAGCCCACGGGATCCGCCGTGACAAGAGAGGCTGCACAGCCATCGGCAAAGACCAGATACGACAATACCTCATTCAGATCCTGCGTCTGTTTGAAGTGCAACGTGCACAGCTCCAGGTTGAGGATGAGGACAGCGGCATCCGGCTCGGAACGGACGATGTGCCGGGCGGACTTCAGTGCATTCACAGCGGCGTAGCACCCCATAAACCCGATCATCGTGCGCTCCACATATGGACTGAGGCCGAGGTGATCGACAATCTGAAAGTCCAGGCCGGGTGCGTACAGGCCGGTGCAGGAGGTGACGATGACGTGCGAGATGCGCGCCCGCTCGGCCGGTGTGAGTTGCAGCCGGTCCAGTGTGCGGTAGGCGAGTGCAGGTGCCGCCTGCTCATAGACGCGCATACGCCGCGCCGTCTCCGGATAGGCGCCACTATCGTAGAAGTCGTAAGCGTTGATATCGCCGTTGCTGACAGGTCCGGGCGATAGCACCGAGTAGCGATGGTGAATCGCAGCGCGTGTACTCATGCGCTGAAAGGCATTGCGCACCCGCACGTCCTGCAGCATGCCAAGGGCATAGTCGACAAAGGCGGTGTGCACATCGTACTGCGGCACTGCGGTGCTGACACGATTAAGATAAGCGGTGCCCATGCGACTCCTGAGTTCTCTCCTCAGGTTAGACGGTCAGGCGGCAGGCGTGCAGCCCGTATCCGAGAGACATGGCGATGTTGATGGTGCAAAGGCCGCTGTTCGGGGTACCGGTACGACTGTTGACAGTTTGGTTAGTTGTTCGTACGGATGCCTGTTGATCCCGTAACAGAAGCGGCAGAGGTAAGGGAGGTGCTCCGCCTGCTACCCGCGAAGCGCTCGTCCGAGTGCTTCCAGATCGCGCTCCGCGTGCGATTGGCGGAGGTAAAGGTCCAGCTCAAGATAGCGGCGGCCGATCTCTGGCTGGAATGCCAGTGGCGCGGGACCATACGCCCGTGCAAAGCGGCGCAGCACATCCGTCGCAACCTGCTCCACCGAGTGCCGCAGTGTGAGGGCGCGCACGTGGGCCGAAGTGCGGTTTGCGGGATCGCGATCTATCTCCTCCCCAGCCACCTTCAGTAGCGCGCGCAGCACCCACACTGCGCTGTGCAAGGCTCCGAGGTGCGCCATGGTGTGTGGATCCGAACGGTCATGCTTCTGCGCAAACGTAAGGAGGCCGGCGGCTCCGCCAGCCCAACAAGCGGCGGGGCCGCACGCGCCGTTCCAGAATCCAGGCCGTTCCAGATACCAGTCAGGCGGCCCGACAAGGTCAGCATCGTCGATCGGCACGTCCGTGAAGGTAACGGTCGCGGTGCCTGTTTCTGCGAAGGCCGCTGTATGCCAGGAGCTGTGATCGCTTGTCACCTTGCCTCTGCTTTGGCGGAGGTTCACATCGACGAGACGACGTTCAGGGGCTCCAGCCGTCACCAGTGCCCGATCGAGCAAGCCAGCACCACTACAGAAAGGCTTGCTGCCGTGCAGGGTCAATTCGCCGGATGCATGCTCGATGCGGACATGCTGCCCAGGAACTTCAGCCGCCCAAACGCCGTAGAGCGCATCCGGATCGGGCGTATGTCCAGCCTCAGAAAGGATGCTGACAGCGTCCCAGTGTGCCTCTGCTAGGCGGGCGAGTGAAAGATCCTCGCATGCGACCTCAAAGAGCAGGCGATGGCGTTCCGCGGTCTGGCCGCCTCCGGGCAGCGGCATCGGTTCTTTTGCGAGTGCGCGGAGTCTGCGCGCGAGCTCCACCGCCGTCATGCGGCAGTCTCGTTGTGCAGGGCGAGCGCCTCGGCAAAGCCGTTCGGAGCGCGCCCGCAGCGGCGGCCACTCGTCACAACAGTTCCTCGGGTGGTTGACAGGATGCGTGCACCGGTCACGCGCAGGCGACCCCAAAGGTCATGGTCCTCGGCCGTGGGGAGATCGCGCCAACCGCCGGCCTTCAGATAAGCGTCGGCACGGAGACCGAGATTCGCACCATGCACGTGCGGGTGAGTGCCGTCACGCTCGATACGATAGCTTTCGCGAAATCGAGGAAGGACCTCGGGCCCATGCTCGTCAAAACTGTCCACATCGACAATACCTGCAGCCGCCTCAAACCCCTCCTTGGCAAAGCTGAGTTGATCCAGAAGCCAGTCTGACGGAACACGGCAATCGGCATCGGTGTGGGCAAGCCAATGATGGCTGTGCGGGCCGGCATGTTTCGCAATTGCAGCCTCTGCAGCGAGCCGGCGTGCCGTACCAACCACGCCTGCGGCGGAGTAAAGCACCGTGCCTCGATGACGGAGGAGATCGCCCGCCAGCTGACCGCTGCTGTCCGTCGAGTTATCGACCACCACCACGACACTGCACGAAACAGAGACGGGCAGGGCCCTGCGTGCACAGAGAACGGAGTGGAGACAGCGCGGAAGCAGCACCTCTTCGTCCCGCGCTGGGATGAGCACGCTGATGTGCCAACCCGCACCCGTCATGTGCGGCTCCAGCGATCGAGGCGAAAGCCGGGATAACGCCCGCCCTCCTCGTGGATGAGGGACGGCAACGTGTGCAATGCGTCGTGAACGTCATCTCCACTGCTGACATGGTCTACCGATTGACCCAACCAGTGCGCAGCCAGAAAGGTGCCGCCCGGCACAAGCTGATGCAGGAGCAAACCCACGATAGCGCGGAGCTGCTCGATAGGAAAGTAGTACCCAATCTCGCTGAAGACAATGAGATCGAAGTTGCCGGGAGGGATCTCCTGCGGCAGCGAGCCGCAACGAATCGTCACGTTGGGGAGGTGTGCACAGCGCTCCGCGGCCAGGCGAGCGGCTGTGGGCGATAGCTCGATCGAGTGAAGCTGACCGCACAGAGGAGCGAGCGAAACGGTAAGAACACCGATGGAGCAACCGGGCTCAAATGCCCGGCTGTATCGCCTGCCCTCCAGCGCGTGCAGGATGGCGCGGTAACGGCCAAGCTCATAGTCGCTCGACGCAAACCGCCATGGATCCGGGTCAGTCCGGTAAAGATCTTCAAACGAGAAAGTGGTTGAGTTCATTGCCGTGGTCTAACGGCTTGGATGCCGTGCTGCAACGGCAGCCGTATGACGGCGTGAAAGTTATTGAAGCGCACCGGTAACTCTTGCGGCGAGGCGCGAATCTGCGTACGCCAGCCCACGGAGAATCTTGATAGCGAGAACGCGGGCGAGATGTACTCCTAGGTTTGTACTACCTCGTGCCGGACGTCGTCACCGCGCCGCCAGAAGATCACATCCTCGGCGATGTTGGTGGCGTGATCGGCAACGCGCTCAATGTTGCGGGCGACGATGAGGGCATTCAACGCCTCCGGCGCTGTCTCCGGCCGTTCCCGGATCGTCACGCTCAGGGATCGAAATGCCTCAGAGTTGAGTTCGTTCACCTGTGCATCCATGCCCAGGACCGCATCCGCCATCTGCACATCTGCCGATTTGAAGGCGTGCACCGCCAGTGTCAGCATCTCCTGTGCATGCGTGGCAAGTTTACGTATGTCCACCGGTAGACCGAGGATGTGCTCCGGATGGCTCTCATCCATGCGCTCCGCGATGTTCAGCGATTGGTCTCCAATGCGTTCCAGATCGGAGTTGATCCGCATGATGGACAGAATGAAGCGAAGATCGATGGCCGCCGGCTGTTCCATGGCGATCAGTTCAATCGCTAACCGGTCTACCTCGCGCTCATAAGCGTCAATCGCAATCTCGCCGTCGATGACCTGTTGCCGCTTGGTGAGATCGCCCTGGAGGTAAGCGTCGATCGAATCGTTGAAGGAGCGCTCAGCCTGTCCCGCCATCGCGAGAAGCTGCTGCTTCAAACGCTCCAGTTGCTGATGGAAGTTCTCGCGCGCCATCAGCCAAACCTTCCCGTGATGTAGTCTTCTGTCCGCTTATCACCGGGATTGGTAAAGATCTTGTCCGTAGAGTCGAACTCGATCAGGTGACCCGAGAGAAAGAAGCCCGTGTTTTCCGCCACACGTGCTGCCTGCTGCATGTTGTGCGTGACGATGACGATCGTGTATTGCTGCTTCAACTCGAAGATCAGATCCTCAATCTTTGAGGTCGATACCGGGTCGAGGGCCGACGCCGGTTCATCCATCAGCAGCACCTCTGGGTCCACGGCGAGTGCACGCGCGATGCAGAGACGTTGCTGCTGGCCGCCGGAAAGGGAGGCTCCGGACTTCTTCTTCAGGTCGTCCTTGACCTCGTCCCACAGCGCCGCCTTCTTAAGCGAGCTTTCAACTACCGTGTCCAGCACCCGCCGGTTTCTGAAGCCATTCAGCTTCAAGCCGCTGGCCACGTTGTCGTAGATCGACATGGTTGGGAATGGGTTTGGCCGCTGAAATACCATGCCGATGCGCCTCCGGATCTCCACCGGAGAGGCGTCAGCGTAGATGTCAAGGTCGCCCATCATCACCGTGCCCGTGGCTCGCGCGGTCGGGTTTGTCTCATGCATGCGGTTCAGGCAGCGCACAAAGGTTGACTTGCCGCAGCCCGAAGGACCGATCAGCGCCGTCGCCCGGTTGGCCGGAATGTGCAACGTGATGTCCTGCAGCGTGTGCGTGGTGCCGTACCACGCGTTCAGCTTCTCAACCCTGATTCCAACGCCCACGTTAGCTCGTTCCTTTCAGCACGCCGCGGCCTGCAAAGATGCGCACGAGGGTCACGGAAGCCATGATCAAGACGATAAGCACGAGTGCACCTGCCCAGGCCAGCCGGTGCTGCTCGTCGTATGGCGACACCGCATAGATGTAGATCTGCAGGGGCAGGGCGGCGATGGGTTCGTTCAGGCGATGGCTCCAGAACTGGTTGCCGAATGCGGTAAACAGCAGCGGTGCCGTCTCGCCGGCAACCCGCGCGAATGCGAGCATGCATCCGGTGATGATGCCCGGCGACGCCGTGCGCAAAGCCACGGAGATAGTGGTTCGCCACTTCGGGACACCCAGCCCCAGCGCTGCTTCTCGAACGGCGCTGGGCACCGTGCCCAGCATCTCTTCGGTGGTCCGTGTGATGGTGGGGACCATCATGATCGCAAGCGCTATCCCACCCGCCAGCGCGGAAAAGTGGCCCTGCTTGACCACGATGAGGGAATAGGCTGCGATGCCCATCACGATAGAAGGCACGCCGTTCAGCACGTCCGCGGTAAACCGGATGAAGTTTGCAAATGCCTTTCCTCGTCCGTACTCCGAAAGGTAAACGCCGGCACCGATACCAACCGGAATCCCGATGGCACTCGCCACCATCAGGATCAGGCCGGAGCCGACGATGGCATTTGCCATGCCGCCGCCCTGCTCGCCGACCGGTCGCGGGGCCTGGGTGAAGAACGCGACATTCAGAGAGGAAAATCCCTTGTACAGCAGGTAGCAGAGGATGGCCACCAGGGGAGCCAGCACGATGACCGTAGCCAGGACAGACAGGGCGGTGATGACCAGATTTATCCCATAGCGGCGTTGCATCGTGCCGCGAGAGATGCGTGCGGAGATTGGTACCGGTGGACTCGCCATTACAGAACCCTCGCCGGAGCGCCGCGGGTAACGGCCCAGATCAACACTCGTGCAATCGCATTCACGACGATCGTCACCAGAAAGAGTGCAAGCCCGATCTCGATGAGAGCACTCAGATAAAGATTGGTCGTCGCCTCGCTGAACTCATTTGCGATCACACTGGCTAGAGTATGCCCTGGCGCAAACAGCGACTTGGGGATCTCCGCCCGGTTGCCGATCAGCATGGTAACGGCCATGGTCTCGCCCAGCGCGCGGCCCAGGCCCAGAATGACGGAACCCACAATGCCGATGCGTGCATTCCGTAGAACGCCGGTGCGGATCATCTCCCATCGGGTCGCGCCCAGGGCCAGCACCGCCTCACGCTGACTCACCGGAACAGCGCGCATCACGTCGCGCGTCAGGGACGAGATGACCGGCAGGATCATGATGGCGAGAATCAGGCTTGCCGCCAGGAGGCCCACGCCGATGTTCAAACCGCCAAACAGTCCCGTCCAGCCGAAGTATTTCTGCAGAAAGGGCCCAAGCTGATCGCGCACGATCGGCACCAGCACGAAGATGCCCCAAAGCCCGTACACCACGCTCGGAATGGCCGCCAGCAGCTCTGTCAGAAACGAGATCGGTCCCTGCAAAGGCTTCGGGCACAGTTCCGTAACAAAGATCGCCACGCCCAGCGCCAGGGGCACCGCGATCAGCAACGCCAAGAAGGAGGACAGGAGCGTGCCGGCGATGAAGGGCTTTGCCCCGAACAGGCCGCCAACTGGATCCCACTCGGTGCCATTGAAGAAGCCCAGACCAAACTGGTGCCGGCTCGCGGCGGAGTGCTGGAAGAGCACCACGACGATGGCCACAACGATGGCGAAGATCGATAGAGCGCACAGTGTCATCAACGCCAGGAATAAGAGGTCGGCGTTCTTGCCGCTGCCGCGTCTACTCAGAAATTCGCGCATGGCCGACGGACGCTGTTGCTCCGCGGTCAACGATTTTGTATTGGCGACCGCGGTGACTGCCGGCGGCTTGGAAAGATTGGACTCTGCGTCTGTCAGCATGCGCGTGGGTGTCCGAACGGCCTGGGATTTCACTGCTTCCTGCTTACCACAGCAAGGGGAGAGAGAGGATGAAGAGAAAAGCCGGTGCGGCCTGGGACAAGCGCCACACCGGCTCGCAAAGGAGCTACTTGATGGTCTGAATCGTCTGCTTGACGCGTGTCTGGACACTCGCCGGAAGAGCGGCGTAGCTCAGACTCGGTGCCTGCGCCTCACCGTGTTCCAGCATCCACTGCAGGAATTCTTTGAGGATTGCGCCCTTGGCTGGATCCGCTGACTTCACCGGAATCAGCAGCCAGGTAAAGGACGAGATGGGATAGGTTGTGGCACCCGGAGCGTTGGTGATCGATACCCGGTAGTCCGCCGGCATCGTCTTCACATTCGCAGCCGCCTCTGTCACGCCCTCCGTGGAAGCCTTGATGAATTTGCCGGCGGCGTTCTTCACCGTACCGAACTGCATCTTGTTCTGCAACGCATAGATGAGCTCAACATAGCCGATCGAATTCGGGCTCTGGCGCACCATACCGGCAACACCCTCGTTGCCTTTCTGGCCGATACCGGAGGGCCACTTCACCGAAGTACCCGCCTTGCCGGCCCACTCCTGGCTGACCTTGCCAAGATAGTCGGTGAAGATATAGGTCGTGCCGCTGCCATCGGAACGGTATACCGGGATGATGCTGTCGTTCGGCAGGCTCACGCCTGGGTTGTCCTTCTCGATCCGCGGATCGTTCCACTTGTTGATCTTTCCGGCGTAGATGTCTGCCAGCACATCGCCCGAGAAGTTGAGCTCCTTGCTCACGCCCTTCAGGTTATAGACCGGCACCACGGCACCCAGCACCGTCGGTATGTGCATCGTCTTGACCTTGGCGCTCGCGATTTGTTCGTTGGTCATGGGACCGTCGGTCGCACCAAAATCCACCGTGCCGTCCGACACCTGCCGGATACCGCCACCGGAACCGATCGGCTGGTAATTGATCTTCAAGCCGCCCTTTTGCTGGCTGAACTCGTAGAACCACTTGGAATAGATCGGGTTGGGAAAGGTCGCACCTGCGCCGTTCAGGCTTTGCGCGCCTGCGGACACGACGGTTGCCAAGGCAAAAACGCCGGCTGCCAAACTCTTCAATCTCACTCGTGCATCCTTCGAGGCACGCCAGCTTGCACGCGCCATCTCTGTACACTTTGCAACGCCCTTGTTACGAAAGCATAAAAATGGGCCAATAGGCCTCAGAACAGCCAATCTTGCAATCCCCGGAAGTAGGTAGATCCGCCAAAGCAGCTATCAGAGGTCAGCTTGGCGCTGCTCGGCCAAACACGCGTCTATGCTTCCGGAATGCGATTCCGGCACCGGTTCACGTCTCTGTAGCAATCCCACCCTAGTGTTAGCTCCACAAAGAGTGGCAACACGCTAAGAGGTGACCTCCGCATGGCGACCACGGCTCCCGCACCGACCTCCATCCTCGACCAGAAGCTGAAGAACTCCAAGTCCGGCAAGTTGGGCGGCATTGTCTTCGGCATCATGCTGCTTGGTGGCCTGGCATACATCGCGTCTAAGCTCTCCGCCGATCTTAGCCCGGTTCACCAGGCGTCCATCTTTCCGTGGATCCTGCTTGGCGTTGCGCTTTTGATCGCGCTCGGCTTTGAGTTCGTCAACGGATTTCACGATACCGCGAACGCCGTGGCCACGGTGATTTACACCCATTCGCTGGAGCCGCATATCGCCGTGGTCTGGTCCGGCATCTGGAACTTTCTCGGCGTCCTCTCCTCCTCGGGTGCGGTGGCTTTTTCGATCATCTCGCTCCTGCCGGTTGAGCTGATCCTGAAGGTGAGCAAGGGTTCAGGCTTCTCGATGGTCTTCGCGCTGCTCACCGCGGCGATCCTCTGGAATCTCGCGACCTGGTGGCGCGGCCTTCCGGCCTCCTCCTCGCACACCATGATTGGATCGATTCTTGGCGTCGGTATCGCCAACCAGATCATGTCCGGTAACTCCGGCACCAGCGGTGTTGATTGGGAGCAGGTCACCAAAGTCTTCAAGGCGCTGCTGTTCTCACCCATCATCGGCTTTGTAATGGCTGGCGCGCTCTTTCTCCTCTTCAAGTTCGTCGCGCGCGATCCACGTCTGTACAAGGCGCCCGAGGGCACAGCGCCGCCACCCTTTTACATCCGTGCGCTGCTCGTGCTCACCTGCACCGGCGTCTCCTTCTTCCACGGCTCCAACGACGGCCAGAAAGGCATGGGTCTCATCATGCTGATTCTTGTTGGCACGGTGCCAACGGCCTATGCGCTCAACCACACGGTGGACCGCGGTTCCGTGGTCACCTTTGCCGCCGTCTCGCAGCAGGTCTCCGAGGCGGTTGGCCACTACGTCGAACCCGGCGCCGCTGTTGCCGACTCCGGCCCCGAACTGGAGCGCTTTGTCTCCTCACATCAGTTCCAGCCCGCCACGATGCTTGCCCTGCAGCAAATGGTCACGGATATTCGAAACGAGGCTGTCGGCTATGGTTCACTCGGAAACGTGCCTGCGGACATGCAGGCGAACGTACGCAATCAGATGTATCTGGTGAGCGAGACCTTTCGGCTGCTTCCAAAGTTCGGGCCCAAGCTCACCCCTGCCGACGTCAAAGTCATCAGCAACTACAAGGGCTTTCTCGACAAGTCCACCAAGTTCATTCCTACCTGGGTAAAGGTTGCCGTTGCCCTTGCTCTTGGCCTGGGAACCATGGTCGGCTGGAAACGCATTGTCATCACAGTAGGCGAGAAGATCGGCAAGTCGCACCTGACCTATGCGCAGGGAGCTTCCGCCGAAATTACGGCCATGATCACGATCGGCATGGCCGATGGCCTTGGCCTGCCCGTGTCCACCACGCACGTCCTGTCTTCAGGTGTCGCCGGAACCATGGCCGCGAACAAATCCGGCCTGCAGATGTCGACGATCCGCTCCATCGCGGCAGCCTGGGTGTTCACCCTTCCGGCTGCGGCACTGCTGTCCGGCAGCCTGTTCTGGCTCTTCAACATGGTCGTCAAATAACGAGAAGGCCGGGAACCTGTTGTCTTCGTTGACTGTGGCCTCCAAACAACATCCGCTTCACGTGGGCACGGCGGCTCTTCAGCAGCATGCGGTGGTTCGCGGTGTCTGCCCTCCTGCATGATCGGTACAGTCCGCTCGCACGAAGCAGGCGGCTTAGGCAGGGGTTGCTAAGGATTACCCCGCCAGCAGCTCCGCCAGGTGCAGTGTGCCTCGGCCCGTGTTCTGGGTGATCTGCTCGCGGCAGCTGAAACCGTCTGCGACGATCAGGGTTTCTGCGGATGCCGCGCGCACCGCGGGCAGCAGGACGCGCTCCCCAATGCGCTGCGAGACCGCAAACTTCTCCCGCTCAAAGCCGAACGGCCCTGCCATGCCGCAGCAGCCGGAGTCCAGCAGCTACGCCTCGGCGCCTGTCGCGCGCAGCAGCGCCATCTCGTCGCGCATACCGCTTTGGGAGCGATGGTGGCAATGGGCCTGCACCAGCACGCGGCCGTTCCGCTGCTTTGGCTGGTAATGGGCCGCGTGCCGCATCAGAAACTCGCTCAGCAGGAAGGTCTGAGCATGCAGTTGCCGGGCCCGCGCATCGTTCGGCAACAGGTTTGTGAGCTCATCGCGAAACACGCTTGCGCAGCTCGGCTCCAGCACCACCACCGGCACGCCTGCGGACAGCTCCGGTGCCAGCGCATCCAGAACGCGCAGCAGATAGCGCTTTGCCGAATCGAGCAGGCCGAAGTCATACAGAGGCCGGCCGCAGCACAGGTGCTGGCGGGGCGTGAAAACATGGAAGCCGGCCTCGTTGAGCACACGCGCAGCCGCGTTGTAGGTTGCTGCATGGAAGTAGTGGTTGAAGGTGTCAGCCCACAGCAGCACCTTCGGTGCACCCGGCCGGGGCGGGACCTGCTGCATCGCTCCGGCTGACAGCTTTGGCAACGCGCGCTCCGGCGCAATCCCGAGTGCCCCCTTGATCAACGGTGCGCTGAGCGCAGCGACGGCGTTTGACAGCCGCGGCGCATACGATCCCAGCCGCGCCCATTTGTCGACATACCCGAACGCCACAGACCGCAGCGGAGGCAGGCGGCCCGCATAGAAGTGCGAGAGAAACTCCGCCTTGTACGTCGCCATATCGACGCCCACGGGACACTCGCTCTTGCACGCCTTGCAGGCAAGGCAAAGATCGAGCGCCTCTTTCACCTCAAGATTCTTCCATCGGTTGGGCAGGACCTCGCCCTGCATCAGCTCCCACAGCAGGCGCGCACGTCCACGGGTCGACTCGCGCTCCTCGCCCGTCGCCATGAAGCTGGGGCACATGGTCCCGGTGTCTGTCTTGCGGCATGCACCCACGCCGACGCAGCGAGAGGCGGCCTGTTCAAACGATCCACCATCGTCACTGAAGAAGAAGTGCGTCTTCGGCTGCCACGGGTGATAGTCCGCGCCCAGGCGCAGGTCGGCATGTGGCTCGGCGGCATCGATCAGCTTGCCCGGGTTCATCCTGTTGTCCGGATCCCAGATGTGCTTGAAGGTGCGGAAGGCCTCCACCAGCTCCGGGCCAAACAGCTTCGGCAGCAGAGCTCCGCGCGCCTGTCCATCGCCGTGTTCGCCGGAGAGGGAACCGCCATGCGCGATGGCGATGTCCGCGGCCTGTTCGATGAATTCGCGGAAGTTGAGAATGCCAGCTTCCGTCACGAGGTCGAAGTTGTGCCGCATGTGCACGCAGCCGTCGCCGAAGTGGCCGTAGACCGGGCTCCGATAGCCAAACTGCCGCATCAGCGTTGTGAGCGCGCGCAGGTAGGAGCCAAGCTTCGCGGGCTCGACAGCTGCGTCCTCCCATCCCTCCCAGCCGTGTGGCTCGCCGGGAACATTGGCGGTCGCGCCCAATCCCGCCTCGCGGACCCGCCATACGCTCTTCGCCTCGTCGCCGCCGTACATCCGCACGTCCACGCAGCCGGGGAGTGATGGCGCAGCCATGATGAAACGTGCAGCTTGTCCGGCCGCGTCTTCCGCGGTATCTCCGCCAAACTCGACCAGCAGGTAGCCTTCGCCACGGGGCAGGAGCTTGACCTCCTCCACGAGAAAGCCCTTCACTCCCAGCCATTTCAGGATCAGGCTGTCCATGCCCTCGAGGCCGATCGGTTTGTGCACGAGGATCGCTGGAACGCTGTCCGCCGCAACAAAGACATCCTCAAATCCGACACCCACCAGTACCCGGAATTGCGGGCTGCGCGTCAGATCCAGCGTGGCTTCGAGCACGGTGACGCAGGTGCCCTCGCTGCCGACAAGCGCGCGAGCCACATGGAAGCCATTCTCCGGCAGCAGTGCATCCAGGTTGTAGCCGGAAACACGCCGCGGTATGCGTGGAAACCTGCTTCGGATCAGATCGGCGTACCGGTCTCGGAGGTCACGCAGCGAGCGATAGATCTCGCCCCGTCTTCCGCCTTGCGCGATGACCCGGGCCAACTCGCCTTCCGGTGTTGGACCGACCTCCATCTCGGTTCCGTCATAAAGCAGGATGCGCATGGAGTGGATGTTGTCGACGGTCTTTCCACCCATGACGGAGTGCACGCCGCAACTGTTGTTGCCGATCATGCCGCCGATAGTGCAACGGCTGTGCGTCGCTGGGTCAGGCGCAAAGGTGAGCTGGTGCAGCTCTGCGGCATCGCGCACGCGGTCCAGCACAGCACCGGGCTCTACGCGCATGCGCCGCTGGTCTGCGTCCACTGGATGGATCGCTGCAACGTTTTTTGAGAAGTCGAGCACGACCGCGACATTGCACGTCTGCCCGGCAAGGCTGGTGCCGCCGCCGCGGGCAAGCACGGGCACACCGTACCGCCGACATGCGGCCAGGGTGGCACGCACATCCTGCTGATCGCGTGGAATTACCAGGCCGATCGGCACCTGTCGGTAGTTGCTGGCGTCCGTGGCATAGAGTGCACGCGCACCGGCGTCGAAGCGGACCTCGCCGCGCACCGTCGCCTGCAGCAGGGCGAGCAACTCCGGCGTCCCGGCCGGCTGCCTGTGCGTGGAAGCGTGCGAGCTAGGCAGGATGGCAAAAGGAGATCTGACCGGGTTCGTACGTTCCGTAGATGGCATGGAGTGGGCGGCCTGCTCTCCAGCCTACGCGAAGGGAAGATCTGCCGTCCGGAACAGACTCCGAGTAACGCGCGGACCGGTTGCCTGCTCGCGAGAGCTCGTGTAGCTTGGCGGAGACAGCTGCCGTTCGCGCTCTCCCGGTACTGTTCACGCTCTCAGCCACAAGGATGATCCATGCCGATCGATCTTGAGTTCGCCGTCAACGCAGAACAGCGATGCGCCTGCATGCTTCTGCTGGACACATCAGGGTCGATGACCGGGCCGCCGCTGGATGCGTTGAACGCCGGCCTTCAAACCTTTCAGCAGGATATTCAGCAGGATGGTCTTGCGCAGCAGCGCGTGGAGATCTCCATTGTCACCTTCGGCGGCGACGTTGCAACGGTGCAGGACTTTATCTCCGCGCGTGAGTTTACCGCGCCGCAGCTCCAGGCGCACGGCGGCACGCCCATGGGTCAGGCGATTGCCGAGGGCATTGCGCGAGTCAAGGCGCGCACACAAACCTATCGCGAGAACGGCGTGCCCTACTACCAGCCGTGGGTGTTCATGATCACGGATGGCGCACCGACGGACGACTGGCATCAGGCGGCGGAACTGGTGAGGCGTGAGAGCGCGGCGAAGAGCCTGACCTTCTTTGCGGTCGCGGTGAACGACGCCGACGTGTCCATCCTGAAGGCCATCACGGACCGTGTGATCAAACTCCATGGCATCAGCTTTCGCGAACTCTTTCTGTGGCTCTCCGCCAGTCAGAAGCGCGTGTCTGCCAGCAAGCCGGGCGAGCAAACCATGCTGCCGGCAACCAGCTTCGGCTCACCCGTATAACAGGCTGCCTCGCCATGCCTTCGCAGACCTGGAGTGTCGTGGGTGCCTCCGTGGCCGGATCGGGCCATGTGAGGAAGGGCCGGCCCTGTGAGGATGCGCATGGGTACCGCACGCTTGCGGACGGCACCCTGCTGCTGGCCGTGGCAGACGGTGCGGGCTCGGCACCGCGCGCCGAGGAGGGTTCGCGGTTGGCGGTAGCGGCTGGGCTCGCAGCGCTGGAGCGCAGGCTGGAAGAGCAGAGGCCGCTGGAGGACTTCGCCTGGGAGGATCTCCTGCGCGAGGCGCTGGACAACGCGCGTGCAGCACTGCTCGCGGAGGCGGGACAGGCGTCGCTGGATGACTTCGCCACGACGCTGCTGCTGGCCAGCATAAGCGAGAGCACGCTCGCTACACTGCAGGTGGGCGATGGCGCCATCGTCTGCCGCGAGACGGGCGGCGTGCTGCGGGTGCTTACGCCGGTGAAGACAGAAGAGTTTGTGAACGTAACCAGGTTCATCACGGGCTCGGGCTACCAGGAGGACGCTCTGTGCACAGTGCTTCTCGCGGCCGACGTTGACGGTCTCGCCCTTTTTACAGACGGGTTGCAGTATCTCGCGATCGAGTACCCGCAAAATGAGGCCTTCGCCCCCTTCTTCCGGCCTCTCTTCAGCTTTGCCGAACGCGCCGGCGGAGACGCCACCGACCTGGAGGCGACGCTCCGCTCGGAAGAGGTGGAGAACCGCACGGACGACGACAAGACAATGCTTCTGGCGGTCCGGCATGCGGCTCCGTGACGGGAAGGGTAGCACCGTGGAGCTTGGCCAGGTGCTGGGCAAGGGTGGCGAGGCAGAGATCTGGACGATCGGGCGTCAACCGGACAGCGTCGCGAAAATCTACTTCAACCCATCCGCTGAGCAGGAACGAAAACTAAGTGCCATGGTGGCGCAACCGCCATCCGATCCCACACGCAGCAACGGCCATGTATCCATCTGTTGGCCAACGGAGATCCTCTATGACCCGGTCAGCGGCCGCATGCGGGGCTACATCATGCCGCGCATGGACAGGGTGCAGCATCGCGAGCTTTTCCTCATTTACAACGTGAAGACTCGCCAGCTCGATGCGCCGGAGTTCAGCTGGGCTTACCTGGTTACAGCGGCTGAGAACATCAGCAACGTCGTCGATGCCATTCACCATCGCGGCTACGTGGTTGGCGACATGAATGAGAGCAACTTCTTCATCTCGAGCCAGGCACTTGCAACCGTCATCGACTGCGACTCCATGCAGGTCGCCACGCCCTCGGAGGTATTTCGCTGCACCGTGGGCAAGCCCGAGTACACGGCGCCGGAACTGCAAGGACTGGATTTCCGCAAGTGCATCCGCACAGAGGCGCAGGACAACTTTGCGCTGGCGGTGCTGCTCTTCCACCTCCTCATGGAAGGATTCCATCCCTATGCCGGCAAGTGGAACAGGACCGGCGAATCGCCCTCGCTCGAGGAGCGCATCTCGCAGGGCGCATCGCCCTACGTCGGTTCCGCACGGATTTCGCCAAGCCCTGCAGCGCCGCCCTTCGAGATCCTGCCGAAACAGATACGTGAGCTGTTCCTCCGTGCCTTTTACAGCGGCAACGAGAACCTCCAGCGGCCCTCCGCCAGGGAGTGGTCCACAGCGCTGCACACGCTGGGGCAGTCGCTCGAAACCTGCCGGAAGAACCGGCAGCATCGCTATAGCAAGCACCTGAAGCGGTGCCCATGGTGCGAGCGCAAAGCGCTGCTGGGCGGGTTCGATCCGTTCCCGCTGCCCGGGACGCAGACCGCGCTTCCCAGGCGGCCCTTTCGCTCTGCGGCGGCCGCCGCACCAGTACCGGGCAGGCCGGCGGCACGCGCCACCGCTGCAACGCAACCATCCGCGGGCACAACCCAGGGCGCGAACGCACTCTCTGCGGCTGCCGCCGGCTTTGGCACAGCTCTGGCCGCCGGCCTTGGAGCCACTGCTGTATCAGGGCTGGGCGTGTCTGCGGCACGGCTTCGCTCCCAGATGCACGGGGCGATTCTGCGTGCCGTGCTCTGGAGTGTGCCACCGCTGACCGCGTTCTGCGCGCTGCTCATGCTTTCGCAGCTTGGTCTCCGCTCCGGCGATTATGTGCAGTCGCTCTGGCTGCTGCTGGCCGGAGCCGGTGCCCTCCACCGCAAGCGGCGCTCCGGCTTCAAAGCCGCGGTCCTCTTTGTCTTTCTGTGCTGGATCCTTTTCAAGGCAACGGCTCTCCTCATCGCAGCATTGCCCGCCGCGGCATCCGGGCTGGAGCTGCTGCAGGTGGCCGCACTCAGCTTCTTTACGGCGCGCTCGCTGCAGTGGCTTCTGCGTCAGCGGGTCGATTGGTACTGGCTTCACCGGCAGATGCGATGGGTCGCGGGTCTGGCCGCGGCACCGCTCGCCGTGCCTCTGCTTGCCCTCGGCCTCATGGGTGGGCTGTCCCTTGCACAGGGGCCCATCGAAGCAGCCATTTCACGCAGGGTGGCGCAAGCGCCGGCCTTCCTGCCGCCCGCAACCGGCGGTGCCGCCGATGCGCAACTGCTCACCTGCGCCTCCGTGACCGCCCGGTGTACTTGCCAGGCGAAGACCTCGTTTCGTCGCGGCGAGACGGTCAGCCTTCTCGCCACCAGTCGCTCCACACCGCACATCAGTCTTCAAATTGAGCCAACGGGCGGACTCCCGGTATCTGTTGGGACCTCCCGCTGGATCGCCTCCGCCGGGCAGTTCTGCTCAACGACCAGGTACCGCATACCGGTCGACGCCGCTGCTGGCTTCACCCACGTGCACCTGAGTGGCTTGACCAGGCCTGGCACTCCCTTTCGTTCCGAAACCGGCTATTCAGTTGCGCCCTGATTGCCGGCCCACCCCGGGGGCCGGCACCGCACCGGCCCGTCGCTGTACCCTGACAGGGTGAGTAGAACCGCTGTTGTGATTGGGGCCGGTCCCGCCGGGCTGACGGCCTCGCTGGAGATGCTGCGGCGCACCGATATCGTACCTACCGTGCTGGAAGCGAGCGAGGAGATCGGCGGCATCTCCCGCACCATCCGCTACAAGGGC
The DNA here is from genome assembly GCA_964246865.1 of uncultured Terriglobus sp. Classification (GTDB taxonomy): domain Bacteria; phylum Acidobacteriota; class Terriglobia; order Terriglobales; family Acidobacteriaceae; genus Terriglobus. The sequence goes on along the minus strand of CAXTSF010000003.1, from coordinate 16,021 downwards.
AACCGCATGGACATCGGCGGTCACCGCTTTTTCTCAAAATCGGATCGCGTCATGCAGTGGTGGATGGAGATGATGCCGCCCGAGGCCAGCGAGCAACCCATCGCAGAGCAGCCTCAGGAGATCAGCTATCAGGGCCAGCGCCGGCTCGTGCTGGTGCCCGCGCGGCTCCCGCAGGAGCCGGTGCTGCGCGGAGCGGGGCCGATCGACAGCGAGGCCGTCGCACGCGAAGAGAGTGGTCACCTGGATGAAGTAGAGGCTCAGGAGGAAGAACCGGCCGAGCAGAAGCCGGTTCTCGTTCCACCGCCTCAGGACCCGGACCTCGTCATGCTCATCCGCCCGCGCCGCAGCCGCATTTACTATCTGCGCAAATTCTTCGACTACCCCATCACGCTCACCGCCAACACCCTTCGCAATCTGGGGCCGGTACGGATCCTGCGCGTGGGGTGCAGCTATCTCTTCTCCCGCTTGAGGCAGATCCGGCCGGAGCGCAGCCTGGAGGACTTCCTGATCAATCGCTTTGGCCGCGAGCTCTACCGCACCTTCTTCAAGAGCTACACGGAGAAGGTCTGGGGCAAGCCTTGCCACGAGATCTCCGCCGAATGGGGTGCGCAGCGCATCAAGGGGCTCTCCCTTACGACGGCGCTCCGGCACTTTCTCCGCAAAGCCATTCAAAGGGAAGCGAAATCTCGCACCACCCAGGGCGATCTCGCGCAGAAGAAGACCGACACCTCGCTCATCGAGCGCTTCATGTACCCGAAGTTCGGACCGGGGCAGCTTTGGGAGTATGTCGCCAGCCAGGTCACTTCCAAAGGTGGCGCTATCCACCTGGGTTGGCAGGTGGACCGCATCTGCTTCGCACCTCGCCCGCCGGACGGGCCGTTGCACATCCAGGCAGTCGAAGCTGTTCATCCGGGAGGGGAACGCAGGACCTTTGCCGCCGACCACTTTCTTTCGACGGCACCGATGCGTGACCTGATCCGCGCCATGCACGCGGTGGTGCCCGAGCCTGTGCGGGAGGTGAGCGAAGGACTCCAGTACAGGGATTTCATCACGGTCGGCCTGCTCGTGAACCGGCTAACGGTACGGGAGCCGGATGGCGGTCTGTTGCGCGATACCTGGATCTATGTGCAGGAACCGGATGTCCTGCTCGGCCGTCTCCAGATCTTCAATAACTGGAGTCCGCATCTGGTCAGCGATCCCACCAAGGTGTGGATCGGGCTGGAATACTTCTGCTACGAGACGGACGACCTCTGGAAGATGGAAGACACCGCTCTGCAGCGGTTCGCAGCCGCGGAGTTGGCCAGGATCGGCATTGTCGACGTCGCGGACGTGCTGGACGGGCACGTCGTCCGCGTTCCAAAGACCTATCCGGCCTACTTCGGCACGTACAACCGTTTCGACGAGTTGAGGCGGTTCACGGACAGCATCGATAACCTCTACCTCATCGGGCGGAACGGGATGCACAAATACAACAACCAGGACCACAGCATGCTGACCGCGATGCACGTTGTGGACGGCCTTGAGGCCGGGCATGTCGACCGGCAGCGCCTGTGGGAGATCAATACGGAGATGGAATACCACGAGCAGAAACAGAAGGTCTGACCGGCCCCGTCCCTTGGCTGCACCGGCTCGCGCGCGCCGTTTCAGTCCGTGGAAACGCGAGCTCACCCGCGCTTCCCGAACCGCGCACCGGCCCTGTATTCTTTGGCTCTGCGAGTCTCTCTCTTCATCTTCGTGCTTGGCCTGGCTTCCCTTGGAATTGGCTTCACCGGGGAGAGCGTGCAGCCCGCGGCGTCCGCCGGCCCACAATCCACGACGACGCAGGAACACCTGCGTACCTCGGTCTGGTGGCCCACAAAGCCGGCTGTGTCTGCCAGCGGCTACGCAGGCTCGGCTGCCTGTGCCAAGTGCCACGGAGACATGGTCGCCTCCCAGGCGAAGAGCCAGATGGCGCATACTCTCACGGACGCCTCCGCATCCGCCGTGCTGCCCGGGCAGGCGCATGGTAAGTACAAGTCTGGTGCGTTCACCTATACCGTGCAGCAGAAGGGCGACCGCTGGACGCAGACAGTTTCGGACGGCACCGCCTCACGTGACGCGCAGCTCGGCTGGGCCATCGGCTCCGGCGATGTCGGTCAGAGCTATCTCTGGGAGAAGGACGGAAGCTTTATTGAGAGCCGCTTCAACTACTTCTCCAAGCTGCACGGGTTTGCTCCCACACCGGGCCGTCTGCACGGTGCGCCGCTCGCATTGGCTATGGCTGATGGCCGCAAGGTGGAAGGCTTCGAAGTACGCACGTGCTTCGCCTGCCACAGCACCGTTGTCCCTGCCGCGGAACCGCTGGACACACGCGCGATCGTACCGGGTATCGGCTGCGAGGCTTGCCACGGTCCTGGTGCTGCTCACATCGCCGCGATGCAGGCCGGTGGCGGTGATGGCAACCTGCACATCGTAAACGGAAAGCGGATGTCGCCCGCCAAGGCTGTTGACATGTGTGGCGCTTGCCACAGCACACCGTGGGACGCCCGCGTTGCCGGTGCGGCCGGCGTGCAATCGGTCAGGCTGCCCGCATACCGCCTGGAAAAGAGCCGTTGCTGGGGAGCCAGCGGCGACGCACGCATTACCTGCACGGCCTGCCACGATCCTCACGAGCCGCTCGAGCGCAACGCCGCGAACTATGACCACGCCTGCCTGGACTGCCACGTGAAGAAAGGCGAAGTGCAGAAGGCTTCCGCGGATCGCCCCGGTGCCGCCTGCCCCGTAGCCACCAGCAAGTGTGCCAGCTGTCACATGCCCAAGGTGGAGCTGCCGGAGATGCACTCGAGCTTCACGGATCACCAGATACGCATTGCCAAAGCCGGCGCGCCCTTTCCGGACTAGCCCATGTCTTTCCCGCGTTACACCGGTTTGCTCGTGGCTCTCTTGCCACTGTGGTGCACAAGGCAGTTGCCGGCCCAGGCCGCCGCAACTCCTGAGTCGCAGCAGATGAGCGGCCTGCTCCAAGCCGAACAGAGTGCGCTGGACGCAGGCGATACGGCGGCCATCCTCGCTGCTGGCCGTGAACTCGCGGGATTCGCTTCCCGCCTGCTCGGCGATCTGTACAACGCAGAGAACCGGCCAGCACAGGCAACAGCCGCCTACCAGCAGTCCATTACACTTGCACCGAACGCGGGTACCTGGATGCGCATCGCAAGCGCACGTCACAGCGCGGAAGATCTGACCGGCACCATCGCTGCCCTGTCCAGTGCGGTTTCACTCGCAGCCGAGGCAGGCACGGTTCACCTCGCCCTTGGCAGCGCGTATTGGGAGTTGAACGAATATGGCTACAACATGGACACGTTGCGGGAGTTTCGCGAGGCACAGCGGCTCAGCCCCGGCGACTATACGAGTAACTACGACCTCGGCGTGATCCTCTCGCAATATCAGAAGTACGCGGAAGCGGCGATCTACTTGACAGCGGCAGTTGCCGCGGATCCGGCCACACCCGACGCCTGGGTCCAACTCGGCATGAACAGCTACGCGCAGCAGCAGTTTACGAATGCTGAAACGCAGCTTGGGAAAGCCGTTCAGCTCACCGGCAGGGACATCGCTCGCAATCACTATCAGCTGCGGAAGGTGTACGCGGTCCTGAGTCGCATCATGGCAGCGAGCGACAGAGACAAGGAAAGTGCGCAGTACACAGCGCTGGCCGAAGAGGTGCATCGTGAGATGGCCCGCAACAACGTGGGAGCGTCGCCGTCGGAGAACTCGGGCATGCTCACCTCCGTTGCGGTGCCTGGCCAACCGGAGGCTGCCCCACCGGAAAAGCAGTCCCCACCGACAGAAATGCAGCAGCAGCTTGAGGCGCAGTTGAAGTCGATTCTGGTCAAGAGTCTGAACGATGCGGGCACGTCCCTCGCAAGAAATCGCGACTACGCCGCGGCCCTGCCGTTCTTTGAACAAGCGGCGTCTGCGGATCCTGGTTTTGCACCAGCGGTGCGCAATCTTGGGCTCGCGGCATTCCACACAAGCAACTATGCTGAAGCAGCAAAAGCACTGGCGCGTACAGTGGAGCAGAACCCGGAAGACACCGTTGCCAGCAACTACCTGCAGCAATCCCGTGCGCAACTGCAGGACAGCCCGGGCCGAATGACACATCGAGAGGGTGGAACGATCCAATGAAACAAGGACAAGCCGTAACCGCCAGCGCACAAAGGTCCTCTAACCCTTCCCTGTATGGGGCGCCTCTCATCGTGGCCCTCGCTCTCTTCGCATCCGGCGCTGGAGCGCAGACCACGCACAGCACCGGCACGGGGGTCTTCGTGAATACGCTCATGCCGCAGCCCGCGCATGTTGAACCTGCCTCTGGCAAGCTCGCCATTACACCCGGCTTCACGGTAGCGTCTGACGCATCCGGCAACGCTCCATTGAGCGATGCAGTGAAGCGCATGCTGGATCGTCTGCAGGAACAGACAAATATCCCGCTTGGGAAGGCACTGCTTCCCGCAAACACAAAGACCGCTACGGTGCGCATCGTGGTGAAGGACGCCTCCGGCGGGCGTCCGAAGCTCGGTGATGACGAGAGCTACACGCTCGTGTGCGACGGCAACGCCGTGCGCATAGAAGCCGCGACCATCTCCGGTGCGCGTTACGGCCTCGAGACCCTCGCGCAGCTGGTCCAGTCCGTGGACGGCTCCTTCGCCATCCCCGCGGTTCGCATCACCGACGCGCCGCGCTTTCCCTGGCGCGGACTCCACCTGGACCTCTCCCGGCACTTCGAGCCATTAGCTGTGCTCTACCGGACCATCGATGGCATGGCAGCGGTCAAGCTGAATGTCTTTCATCTCCATCTGACCGATGACCAGGGCTTTCGCATCGAGAGTAAACGCTTCCCACGCCTGACCGAGTACGGCTCCGATGGCCTCTTCTACACGCAGGCACAGATGCGCGATCTGATCGCCTACGCCTCGGCACGCGGCATACGCATTGTGCCGGAGTTCGACGTCCCTGGCCATGTGACCAGCTGGTTCGTGGGCATGCCGGAGCTCGCCAGTGTTCCGCGCAAGGACACCATCAGCCGTACCTTTGGCATCTGGGATCAGGCGCTCGACCCCACAAAGGAGAGCACCTACACCTTTCTCGATAGCCTCATCGGTGAGATGAGCGAACTCTTCCCGGACGAGTACCTCCACATGGGTGGCGACGAGAGCAACGGCAAGGACTGGCTTGCCAATCCGCAGATCGTCGCGTACATGAAGCAGCACAACATCAAGAGCACGGACGACCTTCAGGTACTCTTCAGCTCGCGTGTGCTGGCGCTGGTAAAGAAGCACGGCAAGCAGATGGTCGGCTGGGATGAGATCCTGCAGCCGGGCACGCCGAAGGACGCGGTGATCGAAAGCTGGCGTGGAGCGGACTCGCTGGCCGTGGCCGCCCGCCAGGGCAATCGGGGCATCCTCGCCGCTCCCTACTACCTCGATGCCATGAAGACCGCGGAAAGAATGTACGGAGACGACCCGCTTCCGGCAGCCTTCGATAACTCACCGGATCTCGCGAAGCTGGTGCTCGGCGGCGAGGCGGCCATGTGGGCCGAACAGATCACGCCCGACACTGTCGACTCCCGCATCTGGCCACGCACCGCTGCCATCGCGGAGCGCTTCTGGTCACCACGTGACACGCGCGATGTCAGCGATATGTACCGGCGGCTACAGGCGGAAGCCATCCGGCTGGAGCCAGTCGGCCTGAGACACATCGCGGGTCCGGAAGCAGGTCTTCGCCAGATTGCCGGCAGTGAGCAGGGAGCACGCGCACTCGCCGTACTCACCGCAACACTCACCCCTGCCAGCTTCAGCGACCGCTACCAGCAGCAGAAGACCTCTCAGCTGACGCCCATGGGCAATGTCGTCGACTACACACGGCCGGACCCGCCCATGCGCCACCAGCTCCACCTGATCATGCAGGATTACCTTCACGGCTCCGGCCCGGCGCAGGCACAGGCCGCGCGTGACCTGCAGGCACTCTTCGCA
>CAXTSF010000003.1:0-10006 GCA_964246865.1 uncultured Terriglobus sp. | reverse complement strand
AGCTGGATTGCCTCCGGTCCCGCGCTCTATGCTCTTGCCGCGCAGCACCCGCTGCTGAACGGCGTTGCACGGAGGCGAGGGGAGTTGGTCAGGTTGGGCCAGCTTGGCTCCGAAGGCCTGGCTTATCGCGAATCCGGTAAAAAGCCCGAAGCTGCCTGGGTTCAGAATGGCAACGCGCTGCTCAAACAGGCTGCGGAGCACCACGAGATTGTGGACTTCGTCGTTCTGCGGCAGCTGCAGGTGCTCGTCGACGCCGTCTCCGGCACCCCAGCGGCAGCCGCGACTACCCCGTGAACATGGGGTGTATCCTACGCTCCTGACATCCGCATGATCTCCCCCCGTACCTGCCGCTTCGCTGCTGCTCTTCTGCTTGCCCCTTTCGCTAACTCCGCAGCAAATGGACAGGCGCATAGCGCGCCCGCACCGGTGCGCTCCGGGGCACAATCGCAGGTGTGTAAGAACCGGAAGGTGCCACAGCTTCTCGACGTGACACAGAAGTCCGGCATCCGCTTTGCCCATCTCGCCGCGCCAGAGAAAAAGTACATTCTCGAATCGATGAGTGGAGGCGTTCTGGTCGTTGACTACGATCGCGACGGCTGGCCCGATATCTACTTCACGAACGCGCCCACCGTTCAGATGAGCCTCAAGGGCGAGAAAGCCTCAGGTGCGCTCTACCACAACAATCACGATGGCACGTTTACCGAAGTCACGGCAAAGGCGGGCATCGCCTCACCCTGCTTCGCCATGGGTGGCGCGGTCGGCGACTACAACAACGACGGCTGGCCGGATCTCTACATCACCTGCATCGGCGGCAACGTTCTCTATCGCAATAACGGGGATGGCACCTTTACCGACGCAACGGCGAAGGCAGGCCTTGCCGACGGCCGATGGTCGACCGGTGCCGCCTTTGCCGACTACGATGGCGACGGTTTCGTCGACCTTGCCGTAAGCAACTACGTCGACTTCAAGCTCAATGACCTGCCCGGCTTCGGCAAGAGCCCCACCTGCCGTTACCGCGGCATCGACGTGCAGTGCGGGCCTCGTGGCCTTCGCGGCGCGGGAGACTCCCTCTTCCACAACAACGGCGATGGCACCTTCACCGATGTCTCGAAAATGACGGGTGCCGACGACAAGCCCGGCTACTACGGCCTCGGCGTCGTGTGGTCCGACCTCAGCGGCACCGGCCGGCCCGACCTCTACGTCGCGGATGACTCCACCCCCAACTATCTCTACCGCAACGACGGTGCCGGCAAGTTCACCGAGGTCGGCCTGGAGTCCGGGACCGCCGTAAGCGGCGACGGCTCCGAGCAGGGATCGATGGGGGTAGCCATCGGGGACTACAACCACTCCGGCCGCTTCTCGGTCTACGTGACCAACTTCGCCGACGAGTTCAACACGCTCTACCGTAATGACGGCAAAGGCAGCTTCACGGACGTCTCCTACGACGCGGGTGTGGCCCTTCCGTCCTTGCCCTACGTGAAGTGGGGAACGGTCTTCGCTGACCTCGATAACGACGGTTGGCTCGATCTGCTCTCCGTCAACGGCCATGTCTACCCGCAGGTCGATAGCCTTCCCTCGGGTGCGCGCTATCGTGAGCCGGCAAATCTTTTCCTCAACCAGCGCGACGGCACCTTCTGCGACGCCAGCCAGCAGGCTGGTCCGGCGCTGACAGAACCGCGCGTTGGCCGTGGCCTTGCCGCTGCTGACTTCGACAACGACGGCAACGTTGACCTCGTCATTGAGAACCTCGACGGCCAGCCCGTCCTTCTGCACAATCCGGGTACACCCGGTACGCACTGGGTCTCGTTTGAACTTGCAGGCACAAAAAGCAACCGGCTTGCCCTTGGTGCCCGGATCACCATACAGGCAGGCGGTCAGACGCAGACAGACGAGGTGCGCAGCGGCGGAAGCTATCTTTCTCAGAACGATCTGCGCGTGCACTTTGGTCTGGCCTCTGCGACAAAGATCGACTCCGTTGAGATTCGCTGGCCGTCCGGCAGGGTCGACGTGATGAAGGACCTCCTGGCCGACCACTTCTACGCTGTCCTGGAAGGTTCGGGCATGGTGGATCGCACCCGCATCGTCCCTGAACCCGCGAAGAAGTAGCTCCACCTGCCCGTCGTCGTCTCGGTGCGAATGCTCCTCCCTTTTTGATCACGTGGTTGTGCATCTCGATACCCTTGTCAACAAGCGACATTTTGTAACCGCTTGCACTTACATACACCGTTGACAACGTTCTTCACGGGTCTGCCTAATAGGTTTGCTCGCAAAACTCATCCTTCGGGAGGACCCAAATGTGGGTCTTTCGATGAATGACGTTGGATCGCAGCACACGAACGCGCACCACTCGTAGTCTTTCGGAGGCACTTTGAACAAACTTCGCAGCTGGCTTCTCACCTTCTGCCTCACACTTTTGATCTGCTGCGGCTCGGCATGGGCGCAGAAGTCGAGTGGGAGCGTCGCCGGACAGGTCACTGACCCGTCTGGTGCTGCAGTACCTAACGCAAGCATCACCCTCACCAACCCATCCAATGGAACCACCCGCACCACCACCAGCAACAGCCAGGGCGAGTACACCTTCGACGATGTCGCGATCGGCACCTATACGATCACCGCCGCCGCACCATCCTTCCGCAAGCAGACCACCAATGATGTCGTGGTCAACGTTGCCACGGCTACCCGCGCGGATGCTCATCTTACCAATGGCGACGTGAATGAGACTGTCACCGTTACCGCCGCAGCCATTCAGGTCCAGACGGACAGCGGCTCTCTCGGCAACATTATCGATGGAACGCAGGTCAAAGAGCTTCCGCTGAACGGCCGCTCCTTCGTGCAGCTCACGCAGCTCGGGCCCGGCGTCTCCGGTGCAAACAACTTCGACAGCAAGAACAAGGGCCTGCAGGGTGGCGTGGACTTCTCCGTCAACGGAAACCCGACGACCAACAACCTGTTCATCGTGGACGGTGCCAACGACAACGACGTAGGTTCGAACCGCACCATTCTGATCTATCCGTCGATCGACTCGATCGCCGAGTTCAAGATGCAGACCAATAGCTATGGCCCCGAGTATGGCCAGGCCTCTGGTGCGGTCATCAATATTGTGACGCGCTCCGGAACCAACGCCTTCCACGGCTCAGCTTTCTACTCCGGCCGTAATGACGCGCTGGCCTCCTACACTTACTTCAGCCGTCGCAACGCCGGTCTGGGTCAATCCCTGGACGGTAAAGATAAGCTGCGCCGCAACGATTACGGCTACTCCATTGGTGGCCCAGTTAAGCGCGATAAACTCTTCTTCTTCTTCAATGAGGAGTGGAACCACGAGATCCGCGGCTTCACGCAGACCGCCTGCGTCCCAACGGCAGCGGAGCGCGCCGGCGACTTCACTACAACGAGCTGCGGCGTGCAGCAGCCGACCTTTGCGGATGGCTCACATGTTCTGAAGTCCGTAGACCCCGCTGGTGCTCTCATAACGCAGTACTACCCTCTCCCCAACAAGGCAGCGGACGCAAATAACAATAATTGGTCCCAGTCTCTGCCAACGTTCTTGAAGTGGCGCCAGGAGAACGTTCGCGCGGACTACAACATCTCGCCGCGCAATGTGGTGATGGGCCGCTACGTTCAGGACAACTGGACTAACCCGTCCTACAACGGCAATCAGTACTGGGGTGACAGCATCTTCCCAGTCGTCAATGGCAGCTGGGCTCAGCCGTCCAAGCAGGTGATCGGCCGGTACACCGCCACCATTACGAACACGCTCGTGAATGACGCAGAGTTCGCCTACTCCAACAATCGGATTACGATTTCGCCCGGCGGTACCAACCCAGGCTTGTTGACCCAGTTGAGCGCTGCCATCCCGACTCTCTATCCCACCTCGCTCAAGAACGCCAAGAGCGGCAGCACGCCCACAATCTGGGGCGGGCTTGGTGCCTACGGCAATGGTGCAAACATCTGGTCGCTTGCGCCGTGGAACAACAAGCTGGACATCTACACCGTCCGCGACGATGTGTCCAAGGTTGCCGGTAATCATGCTTTGAAGGTTGGCTTCTTTCTCGGCTTCAACGCGAAAGATGAGGATGCCGGCGCTGCAAGCACTGAGCACCCGACATTCAGCACCGACGCAGGAAGCATTGGCCCTGGCGGCTTCAAATCAGCCAACCGCCTTGCGAACGTACTCGTACCTGGAAATCCCTTCCTTTTAGGAGAAACATCGACCAACATCCGGGCACAGCTCCGTTGGCGCGACCGTGAGTTCTACTTCGGCGACACCTGGAAGGTTCGCCCCCGCCTGACGCTGAACTACGGCGTCCGCTACTCCCTGCTCCCAACCACCTACCAGCCCAACGGACTGGAAACCAACTTTGTTCCGTCCCTTTACGTTGCTTCGCGTCCTGCTTCTGACGCCTGCAATGGCCTCGCCACTGTCCCAGGAACCGATCCATGCGGCAATGCAAACAAGCAGTTCGGTACATCCTTCAGCTCCGGCACACCGGGTTTGAACAAGTACCTTGTTCCGCAGAACTATCACCTGTTTGCTCCACGTATTGGTCTCGCCTACGACGTTCGCGGCGACGGCAAAACAGCCATCCGTCTCGGATACGGCCACTTCTACCAGCGTGAGCGCGTCTCGCGTTACACCCTGGTGCAGAATGCTCCCTTCGCCGTCAACGCGAGCAATTACTCGCGTGCGTTGGGTGGGGCAACCCCTGCATCGCTCGGTGGTGGTTCGGCGTCGCCCGCTGGCGGTTACGCCCTCGACAATAATCTGCCGCTGTCAATTCAGTACAACTTGACCGTTGAGCAGAGCCTTGCAAAAGACACTGTTCTCCAGATCAGCTACGTGGGGAATCGCGGCGAGCACCTCACCTCGAGCTACGACGTGAATGGGGTCCTTCCACAAAACTACCTGGCAGCGACCTTTGCTCCGGGGAGCAGCACCAACTCCTTCCGTCCGTACTCCAACTTCGGCCAGCTTGCTTACTGGACGCATCAGGGTGACTCCTACTACAACGGCCTTCAGACACTCTTCCGTACGCAACTCGCACAGTTCCGCTTCCAGGCGGCCTACACCTGGTCGCATGCGACTGCAAACATCGAGACGGACAACTCCAGCGGTACCGGCACGGGCAGCTTCACCGTACCCGGCAATCCGCGTCTGGATCGCGGTAACACCAACACCAACCGTCCTAATATTTTCGTTGCCAACGGCACGTACGTTCTGCCGCGGCTCCAGGGACACAGCAATCTGACGCAGCAAACCTTGGGTGGCTGGGAACTTACCGGCATCATCACCGCCGACTCGGGTAACTCTTTCACCATCTTCCAAAATGGTGTGGGTGAGAACACGTCTCTTCTGGTGGGAGCACCAACCAGCAACCTGAGCTCGTTCTTCCAGTCCGGTCTCGTTGGCAATCAGCGTCCGCTGCTTGCCACCGGCCAGAGCTGCAGTGGCACCTCGAAGGGAAACCAGATCTTCAGCCCGACAGCTTTCACGGCCATCGGCTATCATCTCGGCACCTTCGACCCGAACGTTGCACCTCGTGGTGCCTGCCGTGGGCCACGTCTGATCAACACGGACCTGTCGCTGGACAAGAACTGGAAGGTACGGGAGCGGCTCAATGTACAGTTCCGCTTCGATGCCTTCGATCTTCTCAACCACGCAAACTTCCGTGCCGATCAGGGCAACTTTGGAGCCATCCAGAACGTGAACTGCGGTCCTGGCGTGCCGACATCGGTTGTCCAGAATGGCGGTCTCGTGACGCTCACGAAGTATGCCCCTTGCAGCGCGACCAACAACGTGGTCTCAGCGCAAACCTACAACCCCGGCTTCGGCCAGTCCACTGGCCTGGTCGGCAACGCCCAGCGTCAGTTCCAGTACGGTCTGCACCTGGAGTTCTAACCTTCATCCAACCTCAGAGAGGCAGGGCCAGCTGGCCCAGCCTCTCTGCTTTGCCCCACAGCCCCACCATGGACATCTGCGACGAACTCCAAGAGCATGTGTCAACATCGATGCTGAATGAAGATTGCACACCAGAGCCGGAACACATTCGCCTCCCTCATCCTTTTGGGCCTGCTCGGGACGCTCTTCCAGGCAGAGGCATCGGCGCAGTCACCGCCGCATTCCGGCCGCATGAATGGACCGCCTCGCCACTCTCCGTCAACGGCCAGCCGGACTTTAGCCGCTCACCCATCGCAGTCGCAAGCCAATACGGGTCCAGACCTGAACACGCTCATTGCAGCAGAAAGCAGGGCAGTGCAGCAAGGCGAGCCGCTGGAGATTACGCACGCGGCACGAAGCCTGAACGCTGCCGCACTCAGTCTGCTCGCGCGATTACGTATTGCGGCGGCGAAGCCGGATGAGGCAGTCGAACTCTGCCGGCAGGCCCTCGCCTCGGAGCCCACGGCCGAGCGGCACCTCGAGTTCGCCTCCATCCTGATGCAGACAGGCCACGCCTCTGAGGCGATCGCAGAGACCGACGCTGTGCTTGCGGAGAATCCGAAAAGTCCGGAGGCATGGCTCACACGTGGCACTCTGCTGCGGGACGCAGGTCGTCACCCGGAGGCTGGAGACGCGTTTCGACATGCCCTCGAACTCCGTCCCAGTACACAGATTGCCTTTGCACTCGGATCTGCCCTGCTGGCCTCGCACGACAAGGCACAGGCACAAGTCATCTTCGCCAGACTTCTGGCAGCCTCCGGTAACAGCGCTATCTGGCATCTCGCTATCGGTGACGCCTATCGCGATACCGATTACCTGGCCGATGCAGTCGCCGAGATCAGGGCTGCCCTGGCGCGAGATCCACGGGTCGCTCATGGCGAATTCTTCCTGGGCCTCACCTATCTCCAGATGAATCTCTGGGGTCCAAGTTCCGACAGCTTCACGCACTTGCGCAAGGCCGTCGAGCAGAATCCCCACGAGTACATCAGCAACTTCTACCTCGGGGCGCTGGAATCCACCGATGGCAGTGATCTCGCCAGTTCGGACAAGCATCTGCACGTCGCAGCCGAGGCTGACCCAACTAAGCCGGAGGCCTGGCTTTACCTCGGCCTTAATGCGAATCGTGAGCATAACGCTACCGATGCAAAGGCGTACCTGAGAAAGGCCATTGAGCTGACCGGGCGAGACGAGGCGCAGAATAATTACCAGGTCCGCCGCGCCTACTTTGCCCTTGGACGCCTTCTCATCTCCGAGGGGGAGCGCAGCGAAGGAGAACAGCTGCTGGCACGCTACAAGCTCGCAGAGCGTAACGCGGTCGCGGAGAGCGGCAAGGTGATTGATGCCTCAACGAAGCCCGGAGATGGGGAACAGGCCGCCAACCTGTCTGCAAGTGCAGCGGCACTCGACCCAAGTGTCCGGCCGGGACTGATGGCGACAACGACGCCGGTCCAGGCTGCGGCGCAAGCGGCAGCAGAGGGTCAACTGCGCACCTTGCTTGGCTCCACTTACAACGATCTCGGAACAGCCGAAGCCAGGCAGCAGCAATACTCGGCCGCGCTGCGCGACTTTCAGCAGGGGGAGCATTGGGATCCCGCGAACTCAATCCTCCTCCGTAACTTGGGCGTTGCCGCATTTCGGACAGACGACTTTGCTGAGGCTGCGCGAGCGCTCGCCGCCTATCAGGCTAGGCTGGTCGCTACAAGCGCGGCGCTCGACCCAAAGTCAGGATTGATGCTGGCCCTGTCGCAGTTCCACCTGGGCCATTTCGCAGATGCCGCCAAAAGCTTTAGCTCCGTTGACGCTCTCGCGATGCAAGATCCACGCACCGCTTACTCCTACGCTTTCTCGCTTGTCAGAGATGGGCATGCACAGGAGGCCAACCGGATCGCTGACAGGCTCTCGACCGAGGCACTGCCGGCAGACATTGTGCCGCTGATCTGCCACATTTACATTGACACGGAAAACTATGCGGGCAGCCAGACATGCTACCGGAAGGCGCTCGCACAGGACCCGAACACGCCGCTGGCCCATTACGAAATCGGCGAATCTCTCATCCGGCTTGACCGTCCCGCAGAGGCAATTTCCGAACTGCAGGAGGAGGAAAGATTGCAGCCGGGAAACCCCAATGTACAGACGGCACTTGCCTTTGCGTTGCTGCAAACCTCCCATAAAGACGAGGCGCATACCCTGCTCGCATCCGTGACCAGCGCCCATCCGGAGCACGCGGAAGGGCAGTACGAGTATGGAAAGCTGCTCCTCGAGGAGGGCAAGACCGCGGAGGCGATCACCCATCTCGAGCTCTCAGCTAGGGCGGACAGCAGCAAGGATTACACGCACTATCAGCTCGGCACCGCATACCGGAAAAGTGGCCGCGCGACAGATGCCGAACGCGAGTTCAGCAGCTATCGCGCGATTAAGGACCGGAACCGCAATACGAATGCGGTTCCGCACTGAACGCGCAGAGGCTCTTTCTTCAAAGCAACTCAGCTACGCAGTTGGACGCTCAGCCCTTCCCGCCGAGCACGCGGATGATCTCGCTTCCGACGGGGCTGCCCAGTCCCGTACATGGATCCCATCCAGTGCCCGCACTGTAGGCTCCGTTATTCCCTTGTGTGATGTCGCGGAACGCTCTACCGGCGCCGGTTGCGTAGATCGCCGGCTGAATGAATCCTGCTGACCTTCCGTTTGCCTCATTGCTGAGAGCGATCAGCGCGGCCCAGAGCGGAGCTACGGCACTGGTTCCTCCGATGACGGATTCCTGACCGTCAACCCGGATCCGGTAGCCGGTGACTGGGTCGGCGTCGCCGGCGACGTCCGGAACGCCACGCCCGCCCGTTCCACCCGATGGTTGCGGTACGTTGCTGCCGGCTTGCCAGGACGGGATTGGGAAGGCTGTGCTCACGCCGCCGCCGGTCGCGCCCGCGCTGCTCGCCGTCTCGTTCCAGACCACCTCGCTCGTAATGGTGGTTCCGCTGGAGTCAAGCCGTGTTCCGCCGCAGCCGAGGACATGTGGGCTGGAAGCGGGGAAGTCGACCGTGCTGGTTCCCGTGCCATCAGCCGACCCGTTGTCGCCGCTGGCGGCGGTCACGGTTACGCCGAGCAGAGCAGCGGACTGGCATGCAGCGTCGAGTGCGTCACGGGCCTGTGCTGTCCACGTAGTCTCCGGTCCACCCCAACTGATGGAGATGACGCTAGGGTGATTTGCCGTGTCATGCACTGCAGTGGTGATGGCGTTGACGAAGCCCTGATCCGTATTCGGTGCGAAGTAGACCGCGATCTTCGCTCCGGGCGCGACGGCACCGCAGACCTCGATGTCGAGCATCACCTCACCATCGGCACCTGAGGCATCTCCGGGGGTGTTCTGGCCACCGTCCACCGGCACTGCAGTGACCTGCGGTACGGGCAGGCCCAGCGCCTGGAAGTAGGTGGTGAGATCGCCTTCGCGGTATCCGCCGCCGAGCTCGACAATGCCGATCGTCTGGCCGGGAGCGGTTGCGCCTGCGGGAAAGCCGTAGAGCTGCGCCACCTGCACCGGCGTATAGGAGGTGGCGGCAGCCTGGGCTGGCAGGAAGCGGAGGTGCGGCTTAGCCTGTGGGCGATTGTCCAGGCCGAGCACGGCCTCCACGGCACCGATAAGGCCCTGGGGAAGATGGATCTCGCCCTGGCGTACGCGGTATCGTGTTCCGTCCACGGAGTGATGGGTAAGGGTAACGCCGAAGGCGCGCTCGACAGCGTGTGTGGGACCGGAGATCTGGAGGGTACGCGGTCCGGGTTGAGCCGGAAGCACCTCCAGGCCGAACTGGCTGGCGAAGGCGCGGACCATGGTGAGTGCTTCGGGATCGGGACCGTGCTGCTCGAGGTAGGCCTCGCGGCTCAGCCGAGGGGACCCCGACATACCGAGAGAGGCGGTGTCAACAGCCTGCCTGCGCCGCACGATGACGGATACGGTAATGCTTCCGGCGACATGATGCGGCTCTGCGGCACTCGCCTTCAGCAAGGATGGCTGCGTGAGCGCGGGGCGAAAGGGATCGCGATGGCTGCCTGGAAGAGCGGCGCGGGGTTGGGTGGTGA
>CAXTSF010000002.1:38719-43673 GCA_964246865.1 uncultured Terriglobus sp. | reverse complement strand
GTATCAGATACTACAATCCCTGGGGGTTCGATCAGTAGCGCGCGCCCGATCCACTACTCCCTCCCTCTTACATTGCGCGTTGCCCGCTGTGAGATCAACGACGGCAAAGCGCAAGTCATCTTGGCATTCACGAATCGCGGCAATCACTCCTTTTCGTTCCCGGGATCGCGGGACCGGGACCGGATGCTTATGGATCACGGCATCAATCGAAAACGTTCGAGTCTTTCGTTTAGCTTGGAGGACCATTACGTCGTCGGCCAAAGTCAACCGGCTGTCTCCCTGGCGTCCACAGACACGCTCAAGGGATCTTTCACCAACATTGCTCCAGGACGCACTCAGGACTTTCGCTTCACCACAGCCCAGCCTTCCACCATGCTTCTGGACGCACCGCATCTTTACTTGATTTACGACGAAGAGAGAATCCAGGATGGTGAGCCGGCGACAACAGTCCAGTGGGCAGTAACGCTGCGGAGCGAGAACTCATTCACCTGCATTAGGGCTCAAGGCAAGCCATGATTGCCCATCTTACCTGGGCAGCATGGTTAATTCTGGCGTGTAATCTGACCACCTTCAACACGTCGCGCGGTCAGATCATGCCTGCTCAATCGAGCCCAGTTGCGCATCGTTCCAGCATGGCCACGGCAGCAGAGGTGCCGGCGACCGGCGAATGTACGCTGGCGCGGGAGCGATACTCGACTCTAAACCAGCCGGTGCTTTTGGAGAAGAAAGGGGTTGTGACACAAATTACCCCTGAGGCTATGCAGAAGCGAACCGAGACGATTACCGAGTTCATCACGCGAGTTATCCTCGCCCGGCTCAGCGATACGAAAAGTCCGGAAGCCATCCGAAGCTACCTCGAGTGCATGCAGGAAGGGGTCAATGGTGCCCCGAGCGAGGACGGGGTTCTAAGCAGCCCACGGGTCTTCATTCGGGAACTGGATAAGATTTCTGTGGCCGTCGTCTCGATGACCATCCTTCGCGGAGCGAATGCGATCGCGGACACGCAAGATCTCGTGCAAACATTCGTTCTCAGAGACGGCGCCTGGAAGCAAACAGGGCAGAGCGGGCAGGACTACGACGCCAACGACTTCAGATTCGCCCAACTCCACTCCCCTGTTCCCGGTGAACTCTGGTTTCTCCTCTCCGGCTTCCACATCGGCGATACAGGGGCGCGGCTCCGCCTAGAGGTCCTGGCCGTGAGCAACAAGGACGCCCGAACAGTTTGGGATTGAGATGGCATCGTCCGTGGCCAGATTGAGATTTACCCCGATGCTGTACTGGTAACCTACAGTGCGCACGACAACACCGGGCAGTTAATCTGGGACGACAATACTGGAGACTACAAGAGGTTTACGGACTACCTGTACATCACAAAGCGCGGCTTGGAGGAGAGAAAGTGATCGAGTCTCGAGTAAGTCTCGCTTCTAGGAAAAGAGCACTAGCAAGCTCTTCTGAGCTAGTCCTGCAATCCCCCACACGGTGAGCACAGGGCAAAGAGAGCCGCACCGCAACAGAACCGCACCGCAGCAGCGCCGTCCGTCGCCATGGATGTGAACACGGCGGCCACCGTATCTACCGAATTCCACACAGGACTCAATTGGCACTCCACCCCTGCCCGTTTCTTTATCCTGAATAGGAGCAGAGTAGACCGCGCTGATTGCATGCACAGACGCGGGAGCGGCTGGTGTCGGTCCCGCCCCGGATGCGTCGGAGGCCGCGCTGAACTCGAATCGAATGGAAATAGTAGTTGTAAGCTACACCAACACAGGACATTAGTCCGGGGCCCAATCACAAAACGTGCGGGATGAGAATTTTGCTCTACGCAAGGAAGGGGGAGTCCCCGCCACTTACCGGTTCTGCGCAATATACAGCTTGGAGTTGAACTTCTTTCCCGAGCTTGCTCCGCTCATGTAGCGGATCTTCCCGAAGATTGGCCGCTCATTCCACGGCCGGTCGAACTTCCCGTACACCGCCCATGCAATCCCCGCGTACCCCCCGGGATCCCGCCCATCCAGGAAGTACTTGTCATTCAGATAGATCAGCGTCTTCTGCGCTTCAGCGTTGCTCGGCGACCACTCCAGCACCTTCTTCGCCCAGTACATCCGCATGAAGTTATGCATCCATCCGCGACGCACCATCTGCCGTTGCGCCGCGTTCCATAGCTCATCCGCGGTCTCGGCTCGCTCCATCTGCTGCGCGCTGTAGATCACCTCATGCGTGTCCTTCGCATGCTCCTCCACGGTCTTGCGCGCCCAGGGCTCGGCGCACTCCGGATTGTCGTAGTTTGGGTCGTACTTCACCCAGTTCACCGTCAGCTCGCGCCATGTCACCAGCTCATCCAGGAAGGCGTCCGCACTCTCCCGCAGGTGCGGATTCGCCTCCACCGCGCCCTCCAGGTCCAGCATGATCCGCAGCGGACTGATATGCCCATAGTGCAGATAAGGCGACAGCAGCGATGTCCCGTCCACCTCCGGGTGATTGCGCGTGTGGTCATACTGCGGCAGGATCGTCTGCAGGAAGAGCTTCAGCCGTGCAAGTGCCGCGTGCGCTCCGCCCTGTAGCTCTACCGGCGCCACGCTCCGGTCCAGGCCGGTCCATCCGCGTGTCATATCCTGCTTCGGATCGTCCGCTAGGAAGCCCCGCGGCCTCTTCCAGGCATGCTTCGCATGCGGCTGGTCATATGGCATGAGGTACTCCGGCACCATCTTCCAGAGACGCGGCCGGATCGTATACGCCGCGTACTGTGCCTTGTCGAAGCGCTTTGACGGAACGATCACATCAGCATCTACCGTCCAGAACGGAACCGTCAGGTGCTCCGCAATATGCCTTCGCCAGCCTTCGGGCACGCGCATCGGGTTCTCATCGCCGATAACAATCGCTGCCTCTGCATCGGCAAAGAAGCGCAGATGATCTTCGTTCGGCGCGTTCCGCAGGACGAAGCTGATGTTGCGCTTTGCCAGGTCTTCCTCAACGTCTTGTAGCCCCTGATTAAGGAAGGCGTAGTGCCGAAGATTTGCGTGCGGGAAGTTGGAGATCCCGGCGAAGAACACTACCAGAGGCAAACCGAGTTCGTTGGCAACGTGCACGGCACAGTTCAGGGCATGGTTATCCATGCCGCGTTCCGCTCGCTGCATCCAGTAGACGACGGTCTTGCCCGCCGGATCTGGCGTGCCGTCGCGACGAACCGTGACCCGGTCATCGCTGGCCAGCGTACGAAGTGCTGCTGGCAGGCCGGGAGCGAGCGCGGCACCTGCGGCTCTGTTTCGCGCCGCCCTCTCAGCATCCAGGGCGGACGATGTACCGCGTGCCCGCTGCACCTTTGACCCCCGGTACGCAGTTTTCGCTTCTGTGACATGCGCTGGCGCCTGGGTCCCTCTTACGAAGTCGCCAGTCTTTGAGGTATCAGGTTCTACATTGCTACCGTGCTTGCCGGCATGCGGAGCGTTGGCAGCCACTGCCTCAGGCGATCCCTCGCCCATACCGACCGCGCCGCTGTCCTGTCCGGCCTCTCCGGGCGGTGTTGCAACGCTCTCGTGCTTCGTCTTCTGCTCGGACGGCTTCTTCTGTGTCATGACCGGTTCGATGTCACGCGGAGCGTCTATGGCTACCGGTATCGCGTGCCATCAAACAATAGGGCAACTTGGCCAACAGGACAGCGTTTGCTGAATCGTATGCTGATGGAGGAGGGCCGGCCGGCACGATGATTTCACCGGAGCTTCGCTCGACGCTGGTTGCTGTTTCGGCAGGCTCTGTGTTGTTCTGCACCGCGGTTAATTGTTACACGTACTGCATTGCCTATCCACTCTGGCGGTCTGTCGGCAAGGCTGAGTTCCCTATCCTGCAGGCAGAGTACATGCGGCGATTACCACCGGTAATCACGTTCCCCCACATTCTGGCATTTCTCAGTACGGGAGCACTTGCCTTTTTGAGGCCTACCTGGCTCTCTGCAGGCACAGACCTGTACCTGTTCTCAGCAGTCACGATTGTCATTCTGTTAAGCGCGCTCGTAGCCGGGCCGGTCCACGGACGCTTCGAGCGGCATCGATCTATCGACGAGCGGGGTATGCGCCTGCTCATCAGAGTTAGCGCCATAAGGAGCATCCTTCTCCTGCTCGCCTCAGTCCTGCTTTTGCGGGAGATGGTGATGGCACTACCGCAGTGAAGGAGAGCGTGGAAGGAACTACCAAAGACCCCAGGCCCGCGACATGTAGTCGCTCAGGCTCATGATGACCAGCACCATAAAGGTGAAGAAGCCAGAGGCTACGGTCAGCTTGACCAGGCGTGAGCTGTACTTGACGTGCATGAAAAACAGCACAACAAAGACTGCCTTCGTCACGGCTATGGCGAGTGCGATCACAGGATTCAGGGGTCCCAGATTCACCATTGCCGCGCCAACGGTCAGCAGAGTCCCGACCATCAGCACACCGAAGATCATCAGATATACGGTCGGACTGACGATGTGATGCGCGATGTGTTCTGGATTGACGACATTCGCGTCATCGTGCACATCCAGGTTGCGGCCTTGCTCATCGACTGGATGGTGTCCGGGTATGGTTTGGTGATCGCTCATAGAAGTCCTTAGGCTGGGAAATCGGTCGTATGTCAGTGACGACTGATGAGATAAAGCAGTGGAAAGAGGAAGATCCAGACAATGTCGACAAAGTGCCAGTACAACCCAAAATTCTCGATCGGTTGCACGTAGCCGGTCGTGTAGAGCCCGTTTCGCGCCTTCCAGACAAGAACAAAGAGGATGATGATGCCGATGATCATGTGAAAGGCGTGAACGCCGGTCATCACGAAGTAGAGCGAGAAGTAAATCTGGGTGTGGTTCGCCATGTCGATGGCCAGAGGGATTTCTTTGCTGGCCGCCGGAGGATGGACAAACTCCGAGATGTCGAAGTTTGCACCCGGAACGTGGTGCAGTTCGAACTTCTCTTTGTACTCTACCGTCTTG
>CAXTSF010000002.1:19400-38709 GCA_964246865.1 uncultured Terriglobus sp. | reverse complement strand
GAATCCAAGAACGATGGTCGCGACCAGATACAGGACCAACGACTTCTGCTTGCGGACCTCAGCCGACCACACCGCCATCGCCATGGTGAGCGAGGAACCGATCAGGACAATGGTATTGATCAGGCCAAGCGGCAGAGAGAGTGTGTTGGACCCTGCTACGAATGCTGGGTAATACCAGTTCCGGTACAGCAGGTAGGCCATAAAGACGCCACCGAAGAACATGATCTCCGTCAGGAGGAAGAGCCACATTCCAAAGCCGGCAGCCTCCCGCTGCTGCTCGGCCGTTTCGAAATGGTGTCGCTGGTAGAACGGGTGCTCGTGCACGCCATGCGATGGATGGATCTCCGGCGCAGGCGGGTTGGCAATGGCTGAACTGACGGACATGCAATTCCCTTTCGTTCTGGTGCAGACGAGACTAAGAAGAGACTACCTCACCGTGCGTGATCACTTCACGCTCGGTCTTGTGGGCGAGCCACTCATAGTCATACGCCTCGTGGTCCACGATCGGTGTCACCAGGAAGTTCTCCGTGAGCGGCGGGGATTGGATCTGCCACTCGAGGCCTGTTGCCTGCCACGGATTGTTTCCAGCAATCGCACCATACTTCAGAGACCATGCCAGATACAACATCGGCATAAGATATCCGACGCCCAGCACGGTAGCGCCAGCGGTCGAAAGCACGTTCAGCACCTGAAACTCTGCCGGGTAGGCGTGGTAGCGGCGTGGCATGCCGAGATAGCCGACGATGAACTGTGGGAAGAAGGTGATGATGAAGCCGATGAAGGTCGTGATAGAGGCGAGCTTCGACATCGACTCCGGATACATGCGCCCAGTCATCTTGGGCCACCAGAAGTGGACGCCGGCCAGGAAAGCCATCAACATGCCGCCGACCATGACGAAGTGGAAGTGGGCAACGATAAAGTACGTTTCGGTCAGATGCACGTCCATGCCGAGCGAGCCGAGAAAGACGCCGGTGAGACCACCAATCGTAAATAGCCCAATAAAGCCGAAGGCATAGAGCATCGGTGTCTCAAAGGTGACGGAACCCTTCTGAAGCGTGAAGGACCAGTTGAAGATCTTGATGGCGGAAGGAACCGCAACAAGCATGGTCAGCAGCGAGAAGACCAGTGCCGAGTAGTTGGACACGCCCATGATGAACATGTGGTGAGCCCAGACGAAGAAACCAAAGAGCGCGATCGCCACGGAGGAGAAGGCGACGGCGGTATAACCGAAGACCCGCTTGCGGCTGAAGGTGGAAATGACCTCAGAGATGACGCCAAACCCAGGGAGGATCATGATGTATACGGCAGGGTGCGAGTAAAACCAGAAGAGATGCTGGAAGAGCAAAGGATCGCCACCCTTGGATGGGTCGAAGACGCCGATGCCGACCGTGCGCTCAAGCGCTACCAGAACAAGCGCAATTGCCAGCACAGGGGTCCCCAACACCATCATGATGGACGCGGCATAGTTCGACCAGACAAAGAGCGGGAGCCGGAACCAGGTCATGCCAGGAGCACGCATCCGGTGAATGGTGACGATAAAGTTCAGGCCGGTAAAGATAGAAGAGAACCCGGCGATGAAGATGCCCGTGGCCGCCGTGATGACGTGAGTGTTTAGGTAGTGGGTCGAGAGTGGCGTGGTGAAGGTCCAACCGGTATCGACACCGCCCAGCACGAGCGCCGCCAGCGTGAATACACCGCCCGCCAGATAGAGGTACCAGCTAAGCAGGTTGATGCGCGGGAAGGCCAGGTCCTTAGCCCCGATCATGATGGGGATGAGGAAGTTGCCGAGCGTTGCGGGAACCGAGGGCACCAGAAACAGGAAGATCATCACGATTCCGTGCATCGTGAACATCTTGTTATAGGTGTCGGCCGCCATGAGCTCACCACCGGGGGTCAGCAGGTTCAGCCGGATCATGCCCGCGAAGAAGCCACCCACGAAGAAGAATCCCGTGATGCTGATCAGATAGAGAATAGCGATGCGTTTATGGTCGCCGGTAAGCAGCCAGGAGAGCAGCCCCTGCTCGTTGTTGACGTAACTCCGCTTGGGCAGCGTCGCGGTGCTCTGATCGGGCAGGGAGACGATTGTTGTGCTCATGGCTTCACCATATCCGGCGTCGTGGGCGCCGCGTCATTCGATTTAGAGGTTCCCAGCGTTTGCTGGTTACGGTAATTGGACTTCAGCGTTTTGATGTATTCGACGAGGTCGATCAGACCCTCTTCACTCACCTGCCCCTGATAGGTGGGCATGATGGGCTTGTAGCCGTACGGAACGTGGGCGGAAGGGTTCAGAATTGTGTCTCGCAGCCAACCAGAGGTCGCCAGCTGTTCTGAACCGTCATCCATCTTGATGCGGGCACCATAGACACCGGCGAGACTTGGCCCCGGGGCGGCGGCAGTGCCGTTATGGCAGTTGTTGCAGCCAAGCGAGCTGTAGAGGCGCTCGCCGTTCTGGGCAAGACTCATGCCGCTGTTGGATTGCTGCGTCCACCTTTGGTAGTCATCCGGTGCCATTGCTGTAATCTCACCGACCATGCCGCTGTGGAGTGTGCCGCAGTACTGGGTGCAGAAGAGGTGATACACACCTGGCTCTGTCGCGTTGAACCAGACCGTGCTGTACCGCCCCGGAATGACCTCCCGCTTGACGCGGAATGCGGGAATCGAAAAGGAATGGAACACATCCATCGAGATCATGGTGAGCTGCACAGGACGGCCCGTAGGCACATGCAGAGCATTGATCTCGTGCTGACCGCCCGGGTGCTCTGCCTTCCACATCCACTGCTTGCCCACGACATAGATCTGCATGGAGTCCGCGGGTGGATTGTAGATTCGAAAGTACAGCCATGCACCCCAAACGAAGATGAAGAGGAAGATACCCAGAGGGATGATGGTCCAGGTCGCCTCGAGCAGCGTTGATCCTTCGATTTGCACGGCCTGCGGGTGGCGTGAGCGCCGGTACCGGATTGAGAAAACAAGCAGAAGGCCGGCAACCAGTGCTACGCCAAAGACCGTAATGAGGAGCAGAAAGAGATAGAGTGCGTCCGTCCAAGGCGCGATGGTGGACGCTTCCTTCGGCCAGATGGCGAAGACGGTGAACCACTTGGTGAGAAACTGCCACAGCACTGGACTGATATGCGACATCGTTACCTTATCTTCCTATCCGATTGTTCGTATGCTGCTGCTGCTGAGGAGCCTTGCGGGACTGCATGGTGCTGTCTCTATGCTAGATCGTATCGTCGTGGCGCGTGAGCGAATGGTCGCGTCCCAGCCGGTTATCGCGGCGGAACATGAGAAACATAAACCCACCCAGGCCGGCCACGGTGATCATGCCGCCAAGCTGGACGACACGGGCCACAACCAGGCTGTGCCGGTTGCGGTGTGGATCGTAGTGGTAACAGTACGTAAGAATGTTGGCTACCGGTGAACCGATCTTGTTTCCGGAGGCCTCCACCAATCCGAGCAGAATATCCTTCGGCGAGTACTCCACGCCAAGGTAGTACTGCGCGATCTTCCCTTCCGGGGTGAGCAGCTGGATGGCGCTGGCGTGCGCGAACTGGGTCAGCTTACCGTCCGGGCCAGGCACCTTGACGTAGCCGAAACCGACAGACTTCGTAAGGGCATCGATCGAAGGCTGCTGTCCAGTGAGGAAGTGCCATCCACCCTCGGTACCGGGCCGGGCGAAACGTCTGGTGTAAAGCGTCTTCTTTTTGAGCGCCATCGCGGGTGTGTCGGTTGGATCGATCGAGACCACAACCACGTTGTAGTCCCGCTCCGGACTCAGATGAACCATGGTGAGCGACTGCGTGAGGCCGTCAAGCTCTTCCGAGCACAGCATGGGGCATTGAAAATAGACCAGTGCGAGTACTGCCGGCTTGCCGTTCGTGAAGTAGTCGCCCAGGTGGACAGGCTTCCCTGTTTCATCCACAAAGGTGCTGCCGAGCGGAATCGTACCGTTGAGGTGCTGATCGATGCCTGCCTTCTGGAGCACGGTAGGCAGCTCATTGCCGACGTTCTCACCCGATTGCTTGTCACCGTAGCTGGAGACCTGAGCCGATGAGGAGGAACCGGAGACGAGCGCCATCAAGAGCAGGAGGGTAATCGCGAAGGCCCGCCCACGGTGATGTTCAGATATCTTCTGCGTCCTCATGGTTCCAGCTGCTTTCTCCGTGCTCTGCGTTCCCAGTGCTCTGCGTTCCCAGTTCTCTGCTTTTTTCACTGCTCTGCTTTTACAGTGCTGCTTACTTCTGCTTTTCCAGCTTTGCATGCGTGTTTGCGGCCGGGGCGTTCCCTTCGTGGGCGAGGCGCACCTGCTGTTCGCGGCTCTCCATCTGATCAAGCTCGTAGGCCGTGCGCGCAAATCCGTTGGTGAGCGGCTTGGTGATCTCGTAGTGAACATCTCCGGCAAACTGCATCTGCGGCGACTTGCCCGGGTCTGTCACGCCCTGTATCCCATTGGACGCCGGCAGGCCGCGCTCCACAATGAGGGCCATGGCGCGCTCAATCGGTATCCGAACGGCGCCAACACGCTCTCCCTGCCCTGGTTCAACGGCTGTCGTGTGCTCCAGAAGCAGATCCTCACGGGCGTGGATGTCGGCGGTCTGCTGGTTGGAGTCGTCTGCATCCAGGCGTGGCGTCGGAAAGGTCTGCGCCATCAGGTTTGCCTGCTTCTGCTCCAGTTCGGCGCTGGATGCCAGGTTCTCCCCCCGGCGCTGGCCACCCGCGGGAGCACCTCCGCCGGCCGGCTTCATCGAACTGAAGCGAGCCTCATCGCCGTCCTGTTTCAAGATCCCGAAGTTGATGGCCTTACCCATGGCAAAGCAAAGAACAAAGAAGATCACGAGAAAACCCATGAGGCCTGCGAGGAAGACGACCACACCTTTGGTGTTGACGTCGGTGATCTCGTAGCCGGGACGCTCAGCATCGAACTTGGCGCTCGGTGTGGGCCGCGGCTTCTCATTGCCGTGCTCATCGTATTGCGAATTGATGCGATCAGTGGGCATGTTCCGCCTCCAACATTTCCGCGGTATGCGGGTCATTCATGACAATCAATGGCTGCGAAGCCAGATTCGTCAGATAGTTCCAGAGCCACAGTCCAAAGATGGCTACAGGAACAGTGATGTATGCGAGGATGCTGAAGTTCCCGGCAAAGTGCAGGTTTCCTGCGGCATCAGAAAAGTTCGGCTCAATCAGCCAGAAAAGGTCAAATGCACGGGCGAATATCATCCAGGCCGTCAATGCGAGCATCTTGCGATTGTCGTATTTGAACGAGCGGCTGAGCAGCAGGCAGAACGGGATAACCCAGTGGAAGAGGAAGTCCAGCGAGGTAATTGCCCACCATCCACCACGCGTCCGGTTCAGGTACCAGTGGATCTCCTCCGGCTGATTCGCCGACCAGATGATCAGAAACTGGGCAAAGGTGAAGTAGATGTTCAGCATGATGAAGCCGAGCATGAACTTGCCCAAGTCATACTGCTCGGTCTTGCGCATAAAGGTAGCAACCGGCTGCACCGCCGAGAGACGGATCATGGTGTGCACGCCCAGCGCGAGAACGCCATAGCCCTGCGCCACCAGGAACATAAAACCGTACATGGTGGAGTACCAGGTAATATCCAGCGACATCCCGAGGTCCAGCACAAGAATGGACAGCATCACGACATACAGGAGGATGCCGATCCCGGAAAGATTCTCCGAGCGAATGCGCCAGAACTCAAAGGAGCGTTGCGTGCCTCGTTCCGGATCGCGGTCGCGCTCCACGGACCAGCGGTTCAGGAAGTAGCTCCACACGCCGACAAAGGCGAAGACGAGAGCCAGCTGCAAGATCACGCTGACCGGGGAGAGCATCGGCCGCTTCCAATGCAGCGAGTGCGCCTCTGCCTCCGTGATCAGGCCGCGACCGAGTGCGTCGAGCGTTGCACGGTCGGTGGGATACCGCATCCAGAGCCACAGGCGCTTGCCGAAGAAGAGAAGCGGGATCAGAAGACCCACAAGCAAAGGCAGGGTGCGGGTCATCGCCTCCAATGGCCGCCGGAGCAGGTTGCCCCACTTACCGCCGGTGACGTACTGCAGCATGAGAAAGCAGAGACCACCGCCACAAAAGCCAAAGCAAAGCAGCCAGCCGACGAGATACGCCCGCAGCACATGATCAAAGCCATGGCCCGGCAGAAAGGCCATCAGGACAGAAAGTACCGCGCCTGCGGCAGCGGCCAGCAACGCCCGCGACTTCCAGACCGCGACCATGGCGGGCGCGGAAAGATTTGCCGGCAATACCCGTGGGCCGTGATCCTGGTGGAGCGCGTGGGATGCCTGGCTCGGGTCGCCTAAACCGCTGTGCTCTTCGTGTCCGTATGCCATTCCGTCTCTTGTCCTGCTCTTTCTTTCACTCAATCGTTACGGCAGTCGACTTCGCTACTGGGGTGCGTTCAGGCTTGCCGGGCGCTCCGCGGAAGGCTCTCCGGAAGGAAGCGCGATGCCGACCGGCCTCTCGGAGGAGTTGGTGGCCGGCCCGACGGGTGAGGTCGTGGTGACATCGGGCAGGCTGCCCTGGCTGCCGTTCAACCGGTTCTGGCTGCCGGACGTATCCTGGCCCGGGATGCCATGGCTCTCCGGAGTCTTGCCGCTGACCGCGGTGGCGGGCAGCTCCCACTCACGTGCGAAGGTGCGCGGCAGGCCCTCCCGCTCCGCCACGTCGGCGAGATGCTCTACCGGGGCACTGCCCGCGTCCGCAAGGGAGGCATTCTGGCTCAGCTGGAGTGCACGGATGTAGGCAGCAATCGCCCAGCGGTCCTCGACGGACACCTGACCAGAATACTCCGGCATGGCACCCCAGCCATTCGCGATCACGTTGTAGAAGTGACCCAGCGGCGCGGCACGAAGCCGGTCGGTGTGGTAGTTCCCCGCGGGCCGGTACCCACGCTGCACCACGATGCCGGCACCATTGCCGACGCGGGAATGGCAGGCGGTGCAGTAGATGTTGTACTGCTCCTGGCCGCGCTCCAGCAACTCCGCGGTTACCGGGAAGGGCATGCCATCGC
Organism: uncultured Terriglobus sp.; assembly: GCA_964246865.1. Taxonomy (GTDB): domain Bacteria; phylum Acidobacteriota; class Terriglobia; order Terriglobales; family Acidobacteriaceae; genus Terriglobus. The sequence continues at coordinate 31,681 of CAXTSF010000002.1, read as the reverse complement.
CCTCCTTGCCGTTGACAAAGCCAGTACGCATATAAGAGCTGCCGTCCGCCTGGTTGCGGGCAACGGTGTTCTGCACCTGCGGACGAGCCGAGCGTCCATCGGCGAAGAAGGTGGTGCCCCGCTGGTAGTAGAACTTGGGCTGATTGTGCATGTCCTGCCGGCAGCCGGCGAGGAAGAGCATGCTGGACGCGGCGGCAACCGCCAGGGCTGCACGCTGCTTGGGGAAACGGGTCACAGGTCCACCTCGACCACACTGACGGCGTGGAACCGCTGGAGAAAGTCGCGCGTTTCACTTAGATTGAAGCGCGGATCGGTCGCCTCCAGACACAGGAAGAACTTGTTGTCGGTTGCGCCCAGACGGAAGTTGGGCACATTGAAGAGCGGGTGGTACGGCTGAGGCAGGCCGTTGAGGGCCAGCATGGAGAATGCCGCAGAGAGACCGGCGAAGAGAATCGTCCACTCATAAGCGGGGATCATGAAAGCGGGCCAGGAGAAGAGCGGGCGTCCGCCGACGTTTTGGTCGTAGGAGACAACCGACATCCAAGTTTGCATGAGAAACGCGGTGGTGAGGCCCATGAGGCCGCCCATCAAGGTCAGCAGCGGCACCCGTGTGCGATGCACGTCGAGCGCAGTTGCCGCTTCCTCCACAGGATACGGGGTGTAGCACTCCATGCGGCGAAAACCGGCGTTACGCGCCTCTATCGTCGCGTACACCATCGCCGCGGGTGTGTTGAACTCGGCAAGCAGACCGTAGACTCCCTCTTCGACTGGCATTACATGGTCTCCTGCTTGGTCTCTTCCGCGTCCTTGTGGTCGACCTTGGTCTGGGGGAGCATCATTTTGATCTCGTTCATGGGGATCATGGGAGCAAAGCGCACGAACAGGAAGAACAGGGTGGTGAAGATACCCATGGTTCCCACGTACAGCATGTAGTCCCACTTGGTGGCGCGGTAGGTGCCCCAGGAGGAGGGCAGGAAGTCGCGGTAGAGCGAGGTCACGACGATGACGAACCGCTCAAACCACATGCCGATGTTGATGACGATCGAGATCGCGAACAGGTACGCGACGTTGGTGCGGAGCTTGCGCCACCACAGGGTGCCGAGCGGCAGGGCGATGTTGAACAGGATCAAGAGCCAGTATCCCCAACCCATGGGCCCGAACATGCGGTTCCACATCATGAACCACTCCCAGTGGGAGGAGGAGTACCAAGCCATGAAGACCTCGGTACCATACCCGTAAGCGACAATCAGGCCCGTGCCGAGCATGACCTTGCCCATGTTGTCCAGGTGCCGGAGGGTGACCAGATCCTCCATGTGGTAGAACTTCCGGATCGGAATCGCCAGGGTGAGCACCATGGCAAAGCCCGAGTAGATGGCGCCCGCGACGAAGTACGGCGGGAAGATGGTGGTATGCCAGCCCGGGAGTGCGGCCACGGCGAAGTCGAAGCTGATGACGGTATGTACGGAGAGCACAAGCGGGGTCGAGAGCCCGGCCAGCAACAGCGACGCCGTCTCATAGCGCATCCAGTGGCGCGTGGAACCGCGCCAGCCGAGCGACAGGATGCCGTAGAACCATTTGGCGAAGGGATGAACCGCCTGGTCGCGGAAGGTGCCGAAGTCGGGAACCATACCGATGTACCAGAAGACGACCGAGATCGTCGCATAGGTGGATACGGCAAAGACGTCCCAGCAGAGCGGCGACCGGTACTGCGGCCAGATGTTCATGGTGTTCGGCAGCGGCAGCAGCCAATAACCGAGCCAGGGGCGGCCAATGTGCAGAACCGGGAAGAGGCCCGCGCAAACGACGGCGAAGATGGTCATCGCCTCGGCGAAACGGTTGATCGAGTTGCGCCAACCCTGCTTGAACAACAGCAGAATCGCCGAGATCAGCGTGCCTGCGTGGCCGATACCGATCCACCACACGAAGTTGACGATCGCGAAGCCCCACGCACCCGGGATGGTGACGCCCCAGATGCCGACGCCGCGCAGCACCAGCCAGGTGATCGCGACCACAGCCATGCTGGCGATACCGCCACCCACAACCAGGCCGAAGAACCAGCCGAGCGGGGTATGACTCGTTAGAACGACATCGGCAATCTTTTTCGTGACGGAACGGAAGTTGTGGCCGGGCGCAATCACCGCATATTCGCCGGTGATCGGATCGATCATCGGGTCGTTGACGGGGTGGCGCTGTGGTTGGCTGATCGGTTTGGTTGCCATTTACGCCGTCTCCAGCTCTGGGTTCGGATTCGTTACGCCCGCGACATAGCTGGTACGCGGACGATAGTTCAGGTCGCCAAGGACGGCGTAGCTGCGATCCATTGCCTTCAGCTTCGCCACGCGGCTGCCCTTGTCGTTGATGTTGCCGAAGACGATTGCGTCTGTCGGGCAGGCCTGCTGGCAGGCGGTGACGATCTCGCCGTCCTGGACGGCACGGCCTTCCTTGTCTGCCGTGATCTTCGCTTCCTGAATGCGTTGCACGCAGTAGGTGCACTTCTCCATGACGCCGCGCGAACGAACGGAAACATCCGGGTTGCGCATGAACTTCAGCGATTCCGTGTCGTAATCGGCGTAAAGAAGGAAGTTGAACCGGCGCACCTTGTATGGGCAGTTATTGGAGCAGTACCGCGTGCCCACGCACCGGTTGTAGACCATGGTGTTGAGACCTTCCGGCGTGTGGATCGTTGCGCCGACCGGGCAGACCTGCTCGCAACCGGCGTTCTCGCAGTGCTGACACATCATCGGCTGAAAGTGCGCCTTCGGTGCGTGGAGGTCACCCTCGAAGTATGTATCGACCCGGATCCACTGCATGTTCCGGCCGATTTTTACCTGCTCGCGACCGACTACGGAGATGTTGTTCTCGGCGTAGCAGGAGATTACGCAGGCGTTGCAGCCTGTGCAGGAGTTCATGTCGATTGCCATGCCCCAGGCGTTCTGGATCTCGGTCGAGGACTTGTCGCGATGATCGTAGCGCCAGTTGTCCGGGAACATGCTCTCTTCATTCTTGGGCGTTTCTTTACGGGCAGGCTGATCGCTGTTCAGGTTCCGGGCGGGCTCACCGGCGGTGTTCTTGGGGGACTCGCCCGTGGCATCGGCCTTCGACTCGATGGCACGCGAGCCGTTGCTTCTCTGCTCGCCGGTTTTGTTCTCCCCTTCGGCCTCTTCGCCATTGGCGAAGTTCGGGTTGCGCTTGTACTCGATCAATGTGGCCGTGCGAACGATGCCGCGCTCCATCGCCTCGTGGCCGGGGAGAGACTCCGATCCGGAGGTATTTGGGTGCTCGAGATCGCTCTGCGCCATCTTGCCCCGCTGGTCCATCGAGTGAACCGAGGTGACGCACAGGTTGTGCTTCTCATCCGTCTTTGTCAGCTTCAGGCCCGTCGCATAGAAGGGAGCGTCCGCGGTCCGCAGCTTGTACGCGTCGGATCCGATGTCCATGCCGACACGGCCAAACCAGCGGCCAAAGCCAAGGTGTACCGTGACGACGCCATCCGGATGGCCGGGAACCATGAGCGGCGGGAAGTTTACCTTCCTGCCGTTCAGATCGAGTTCCAGCATCTCTGTCTCTTCCGCCTTCAGCTGCGCCATGGTGTTCATGCTTACCAGGGCGGCGTTGTCCCAGCTCAGATGGGTGATCTGCTTAGGCAATTCCTGCAACCAGCCGTTGTTGCTGTAGCGGCCGTCGTAGAGAGACGGATCCGACTTGAAAGCAATCTCGTAGTTGCCGCTCTGTGCCGGCTGGATTGAGGGCTGAAGCGAGACGGACTTTGCTGAAACGGTGCGGGCCGGAAACGCGGTGCCTGCAACCCAGCCGTCGTGGAGGGACTTGCGCCATCCGGCGGCAAAGTCGCCTGCGATGTACGTCTTCGCATTTGCCTGAACCGCCTCAAAGGCGTTCCACTGCGGATTCTCCAGGAGGACCTGCAGCATCTCATGCGAGGTCTTGCCGCCATAGAGCGGCTCGATCATCGGTTGCACGATCGAGATGGTGCCATCATAGGCGCGGGTGTCGGACCAGCTCTCAAGGTAGTGCGCCTGATTGACATGCCAGGTGGTGCGCTCGCCGGTCTCGTCCATATAGTTGCCGAGATGCGCCGTGAACGGAACCTTGCTGGCGGCTTCGCCGAAAGAAAGATCAGCTGGAGCGTTGTAGATCGGGTTGAGCCCAAGAATCAGGAGGGCTTTTACCTGGCCCGCGTTCATCGCCCCGACAAGATTGCGGAGATCGGTATTCTGCTCTGTCGGGATGGCTGCGATCGGCTGCGTGTAGACAACGGTGTTGCCGACGGCCCCAAGCTGCGTGTTGAGCATGTGTGCCGCCATCTGCACGGCGGGTGTGCTCTGTTCACCGGCGATGACGACCGCCTTGGAGCCGGAGCGCTTCAGGTCGGCAAGCAGGGCACGGAAGAAGCGGGATGCCTGGTCATCCTTAACGTTATAGCTGCCGTTCGCAAGGGCAATCGAGAAGGCCTCGAGATCGCTCGGCTTCAATGCCAGACGGTGTTCCGCCTTCGCACCGGTGACGGTGGGCATCGTTTCCACGACATAAAGCCGGTTCATCGGCTTTGCTTCATCGTGGTACTTGTGCCGGGCGGCATAGGCCGCAGAGAGCGGGAGAAACCCGGGGAAGGCGTTCGACGACAGAAAATCGGCATCCAGAGAAAGGATGACGTCCGCATTCTCCAGCCGGTATTGCGTGTCCAGGTACTCCCCAAAGGCAGCCTTGGACGCGGCGCGCGCGGCATCGCGGTTGACCGGATCCCACTGAACCAGCTTGGCGGCCGGGTACTTCGCCTGCACCTGCTTCCACTGCGCCGCAAGTGTGGGCGAGAGAACCGTCTCCGAAAGGAAGACCAGGCCCTCGCCGTTACCCGTGCCCTGGACGGCAGAGACAAAGGCATCCTGAAACTCAGGAAACGAGGAGGTTACGGTCTGGCCAGCGGCACGTTTGACGACGTGAGCGGAGCGATCGGGATCGTACAGATCAAGAAGTGAGGCCTGGGTGAAGAGGTCCGAACGGCCCTTCGTCATCGGATGCTCAGGGTTGCCATCCACCTTAATCGGCCGGTACTCATCGCCCTTGACGAGGACCGGCACGGCGCCGGTGGGGAAGGGGTGCGCCGAAGCAAAGAAGTCCGGCTTGCTGATGATCAGGTCTTCCGGCTGCTTGATGTAGGGATAGATCGGCTCGTCCGGCTGCTTGGTGCAGCCTGCCATACCGGCCAGGGCCAGCGAAGCGCCCATCACCTTCATGAAGCCGCGGCGAGAGACGCCGTCGGTCAGCTCAGAGGCCTGCCGGGGAAACTCTTCCCGCAGCATCTCCTCAAAACCGGGGGCCTCGGCCAACTCATCCAGACTCTGCCAGTAACGCTTGCCACGCTTACCGTCGAGCCGCGCACGCACCTCGGCGAGCGTCAGCTTCGCGGGCTTGATCGACGTTACTACCGTGGCCCCTGTTGCCTTGCTTTCAGCCATTCCGTTTCCGTTCCTGTCCAACCTGTTTGCAGCTTCGCCGTGTTGCCGTAAGTCGCTACTCTTTTCAGCCTTCGCCGACCGCGCAGGACTCATCGGTGGCATACCTCACAGCTGGAGAGCTCGTGCGGTGTGCGGATGCGGTACTTATCCGCAAGATAGGTACCAAGCGCGTCCTGCGAGGTGAACTTGTGATAGCTCGCCGGCAGAATGCCCGCCGGGGAAACATCGGAGTACACGCTACCGACGCCGACCTCCGGGCCCTGCTGGATGGGAACGCCGCTGCCGCGATTGCTGCGGCCGTCTGCCCCAAGGTTGTTGCCGATGTTGCCCTGCAGCATGGCCACTTGATTGTTGGTGGCACCAGGATCCTTGGTGACGCAACGGACACCCTGGGCGGTGGGGGCGAACTTGCCCGTCTCCGCACACCATACCGGCTTCTCCCGCGTGGGTCCGCTCCATGCCATGCTGTAAATCTCGGAGGTGGGCCGCAGGCTCTTCACCGGATTGCGATGGCAGTTCAGGCACCACTCCATCTGCAGCGAATTCTGCATGTACATGATGGGCATCTCATCGACGCGACCGTGACAGCTGGCGCAACCGATGCCCTTGTTCACGTGGATCGCATGGTTGAAATACACATAGTCGGGCAGGTCATGCACCTTGATCCACTTGAGTGACGCTCCCGTGGCCCAGCTCTGCCGCACCGGCTCCAGCATGTTCGCGTTGGTCCAGATCTGCGCATGGCAGTTCATGCAGGTCTTGGTCGGTGGAATACCGGAGTAGGATGCCTTCTCCACAGACGTGTGGCAATACTTGCATTGGATACCCAGGCCCTGCACATGGTGACGGTGCGAAAAGGGGACCGGCTGATCCGGACGCTGCCCCTGCCGCGTCACCCACGGAGAGCGCTGCAGCGTGTTGAGAGCCACGCCCAGTGCGATGACGATCAGACCGGTGAGCACCAGGGCTGCCCGGGCCAGAGCGTTCGAACTGCGGTCAAATACTTGCGCCATGAGTTACGTCCTGCTTCCTCTTTTGTCCATTTCCGAGGCTGCGGACCATCGCCGCGGCTTCGGTACTCCTAGCCTCTTATGCAACCTTCACGAGCGATGGTGCGGTCCATATTTCCGTTAGCTCGATACACGCCGGGCTCACATATGGAGCTTTCTAGAAAACTATAGCAGTGCAGCCGAGCACGTTGCTGGGCCCCGGATGCCACCGGAGGCGGTCGCAGTCGCGCGACATCGATATTCGACCCAATGGGGCGTGTCTATGACGCAAATGGGCCATATCTCTATCGATCAACGCACACGTTGCCGTGCGTTGTGACGCCCTCTCGAGGCGTGCCTGGACACCTGTACCGCTGTACGAACGGGGAGTCTGGCACCTCTGTTCCGGCCGGTGCTCCGAGCTTTGGCCTCGACACAATGGAGGCCTTGCCGGCTGGCGCTGGAGGCCTTGCCGGCTGGCGCTCTCATGCATAATCGGCTCACCGATGCCGCGCCCCACTGCCAGACGCAAGCCCACCTACGATGCCGCTGCGGCGGTCGCAGCCCTCGCCCTTGCCGACCCCAAACTGCGCAAGCTGATGGATCGCGCCGGCCCATTCACACTGCGCATCTCCGGCTCGCTCTCCCCGTTTGAATCGCTGGCTGAATCGATCCTCTACCAGCAGCTGCATGGCAAGGCCGCCGCCGCCATTCACGCACGCATGCTCGAAAGCTTTGCGCCAGTCTGCGGTGTGGGCGTGCATCCGTCGCCAGAACACCTGCTGGAGTGCCCAACGGAACAGCTGCGCTCCGCCGGCCTCTCGCACAATAAAGTTCTCGCTTTGCGCGATCTGGCGGCGAAGACCCTGGACGGCACCGTACCGAGCCTCGCGCGCATCCGTCGCATGCCGGACATAGCGGTGATCGAGCACCTCACGCAGGTCCGTGGGATCGGGCGCTGGACCGTGGAGATGATGCTGATCTTTCGCCTGGGCCGGCCGGATGTTCTGCCGGTGAGCGACTACGGTGTGCGGAAAGGCTTCGCGCTCACCTTCGGCAAGCTGAAACCCAGCGACAAGGTGGAGCCGGGTGACCTGCCAGAGCCGGAGGAGATGGAAAGGCGCGCGAAGCGCTGGCATCCCTGGTGCTCCGTCGCGAGCTGGTATCTCTGGCGCGCCTGCGATCTTGCCAAGCCGGAGGCCGCGAGCAAACAACCGGTGTAGCACCATCGCAGGCAGCGCGGCGATGCCCTACCGGTGCCGGCTGCTACGGCTGACCGCAAAGCTCTGCAGGGAGCACACTAGACGTATGCCGCTCCTCCTGTTTCTTGCGCGCGCCTTTGTTCAGACCTTCGGCATTACGCAGCCTTCGGCAGCGCAGGAGCGGCGTGCCGCATGGTTCATTGCCGTGCTCATGGGTTTGATCGTGCTCGGCATGGTAGCTGTGCTGGTGGCGTTCGTGTCCGTACGCCGCTAAGGACCCGATGTACATCACCAACCGGACATGGCTGTGCGCTCTAGCTGTGGAGGGCCTCGGACCGGGTCACGATGTCGTCCAGTTGATGGAAGATGGTGCGGGCACAGTCGCCGGGCTTATAGCGCCCGCATTTCTGCACGTAGAGGTCGAGGTAAGCATCGGATGCTGTCAGAACGGTGGCAAAGCCCGCGACGGCCACCTGCCGGTCACGGTCCTCGCTCATGCTCATGGAAACGCTGCGCACCACGAGTGAGTGTTTCCGGTTCTCGGCGGTATCATCCAGCTCAGTGTACCGGCCGCTGCTCGCCAGCAGATTGCGAAAGGCCAGCGCATATCCCTGGCTGATCTGATCGTCGCAGGAACACTGGAAGACGATGTTGTACTTCTTTGCATGAGCGGCGTCCGGAGCGGCGGGACTGGGTACCGCCAGGCCCGGCACCACTGGACCAAGGCTCGCCATCCACAGAACTGCACCGGCGGCAAACTGGTGCATCAAGGTAACGGGATGGAAGCACGACCCCATGCACCCCACAGTACAGAGCGCCAAAGCGGCGTGGAATACATCTTCTGTGTCAACGGGAGGTGGGATTGCCGGCGAACCAGCCGGGTCTGCACAAATCTCCGTGAAACGCAGCCGCCAGTTCCCTGCCCCTTCGAGGCTCTACACTGACCTGACGCCATGGCCGACAACTTTGCAGCTACAGTCAAGCAGCAGGCGGACATCGTCAAGGTCATCGGCGAATACGTAAAGTTGCGCAAGAGCGGTGCCCAGAACTACTCCGGCCTTTGCCCGTTCCACAAGGAAAAATCACCGTCGTTCTCCGTCAACGCGACACACAGCTATTTTTACTGTTTTGGCTGTCAGGCAAAGGGAGACGTGTTCACCTTTGTGATGAAGCTTGAGAATCTCAGCTTCCCGGAGGCGGTCCGTGCTGTTGCGGGGAAGGCCGGGATCGCGCTGCCAAAGCGCGAGTGGGCCTCCCCGGAGGAGGCGCAGCAGGCCGGCCTTCGCAAGCAATTGCTGGACATTCACGAGGCGGCAACGCAGTTTTTTGAGCAATGCCTGCAGCGGCCCGAGGCAGCGCGTGCGCGCGAGTATCTCTCCGGCCGCGATATCGCCACCGGCACGCTCCAGCAGTTCCGCATCGGCTACGCACCGGACGACTTCAACCTGATGCGGGATGCGCTCGCGAAACACTTCCCGGATGAGGTGCTGCGGCAAAGCGGCCTATTCACTTCCAAAGAGCAGAACGACGACGGACGGCCCACCGGCAACCTGTACGCCCGCTTTCGCAAGCGCATCACCTTTCCGATTGCCAATGAACAGGGCCGCACCATCGCCTTTACCGCGCGCGCCCTGGACTCGGACGACAAGAGCGGGCCGAAGTATCTGAACTCGCCGGAGACGCCGCTGTATACGAAAGGTGCGGTGCTCTTCAATCTGGCCAAGGCCAAGGCCGCCATTCGGGCGGAAAACTACGTTCTGCTCGTCGAAGGCCAGATGGACTGCATCCGCGTCTTCACTGCCGGAATCCAGCCGGTGCTCGCCACCAGCGGCACGGCCTTTACCGAGCATCAGGTGCGCCTGCTCGCCCGCTTCACCAAACGTGTCGTCGTCAACTTCGATCCGGATACGGCGGGTGCCAACGCTGCGGAAAAGTCCCTTTCGCTTCTCACCGAGGAGGACTTCGAGGTGAAGGTGGTCACGCTTGAGGGCGGCCTGGACCCGGATCGCTTTGTGCGCGAACACGGCATCGCGACCTATGCCGAGGCGCTCCGATCCGCCAAGCCGCATGCCGAGTACCTGATCGAGCGCGCCCGTATGCTCTACCCGCAGCGCAACGCGGAGGCCAAGGTGAAGGCCGTGAACTTTCTGCTGCCGCATATACGGCGGCTTCCTTCCGCCATCCAGCGCACGCAGTTTGTGGAGGACGCGGCGCAGAAGCTCGGCATCGATTCCGCATTGCTGCGGCAGGAGCTGCAGCAGGCAGCCACACAACGCCTCTCGAGTGTGCGCGCCAACGCCGGAGATACGCTGCACGAAACAGAGCGCATTCTTCTACGCGCTCTGGTGCTGCCGGAGACCCAGCGCGCGCGTCAGCGAGCCGCCACGGAGCTCGCCGCACACCCGGAGTGGCTGGAGGGCATGGCGGCCGCGGAGTTGATCGAGCGGCTGGCTCACGGACCGCTGGACGGCGATCCCCTGGACGTTGCGCCCGACGAGCGCAGCCGTCATCTGCTGGCGCACGTGCTGAGCGAGGATGCCGGTGCGGATTCCGAGACCCTCGCCGCCGACGTCGGCAATGCGCTGCACACACTCGAGCGCCGCCGTCTGGAGCGCCGTCAGCGCGAGCTGCGCGCTATGACGGCCGAGGCCGAGCGCCGTGGCGACGATGGCATGCTGATGCAGCTTGCAGCCGAGAGCATGGAGATCAACCGGGCACTTCGCGTTCTCTAGCCTCCCCCGTGCTTTCACTCAGGCCGCTTCGCGGCAACCCGCGCCGGGCTATCCCGCCTTGCGGCTTGCACTGGCTTTGCAGCTTGACGATGCAAGCTAGCGGCTACACTCGCAGGTATGCCTACCCCCACTGAACTCTGGCTGATCCGCCACGGCGAAACCGAGTGGTCCAAGAACGGAGCCCACACCAGTTACACCGATTTGGCCCTGACGGAGCATGGGCGGGAACAGGCCAGGTGGCTCGCTCCTGCGCTTGCCGGTGTCGACTTCTCCCTGATCCTGACCAGCCCGCGCCAGCGCGCCCGGACGACTGCGGAGCTGGCCGGGCTGCATACCCGCGCCGAGGTGGAGCCGAACCTGCAGGAGTGGAACTACGGCATCTATGAGGGGCTGAGTACGCCGGACATCCAGAAAGAGCAGCCTGGCTGGAGCGTGTGGAAGGACCCAATTACGGGGGGCGAAACCCTGGGTGAGGTAACGGCACGGGCCCAGGCGGTGATCGATCGCTGCTCCGGCCAGGGAGGCCGATGCGCGCTCTTCGCGCACGCGCACATCCTGCGCATCCTTGCGGGTGTGTGGACCGGAACGGGAGATGCCGTAAAGAGCGGAGCTTTCGGGGAGCACCTTGCGCTGTCGACCGCAAGCATCAGTGTGCTGGGGATGGAGCGGCAGACGCGTGTCATCCTGCGCTGGAATCAGGTCCCGCCATCCCTCGATTAGGGCGTTTACGCGCTGGCCACCTGTGCCGGTGGTGCGGCAGCGGCCCTTGGCGCATGCCGCATTTCCATGGCCTGTCCGCCACTTGCAGATGATCTCTCCCGAAGCGCGCGCACAATTGTGCGTAAAAACAACTCCGGTCCACCTGATGCATCCAGCGGCAGATCGTTGTCGTCGACGCAGGTTGCCGTATGCGCAAACAGAACGATCAGCCGAACGCCCGGTGAGTGCTGCGCGGCAAGCCTCTTGGCTTCTTCGCATTCCGCGTGCGAGAGCGTCTGACAAAGCACGATCAGGTCAGGAGATTCGGACGGAAGCGCTGTCCGGAACTCTGCCGGGTTGCTCGCACAGGAGCACTGCACTCCCAGATACTCCAAGAGCCATCTCCGGGTCAGCAGCAGAGAAGCGTCGCGGCTATAGCTGAGTACCAACTGCGTGGAAGGAGAAAGCGGTCGTTCCATGGGGGAACCCTCTCGATTACGGTTCATACTGACCGTGATCCTTGAAAGTAATTCCGTCGGTACGCTGTCATACTAAAGCGGCATTTTATGAATACAAATTTGACGACGTTGAAAAATATGAAGATTCTGGTAAGACGGATACATCCTTTAGCTTCACTTCCTGCATACGCACACATCGGGCCCTTTGGGGATCTCGCAGCCGATCTTTACAGCGTTCACACAGCAATCATTGAGCCGCACCGCTCGGAGGTGGTATCGACGGGTCTTTCGATGGCATTTCCCGCCGGCTTCGGTGCGCTGGTTGAGGATCGCAGCGGCCTTGCCGTACGAGGCATTACGACGCTGGCGGGGGTCATCGATCCCGGCTATCGCGGTGAACTCAAGGTGGTACTCGTCAACATCACAGATGTTCCAATCACGCTTGCCGCCGGCGACCGCATCGCGCAACTCCGCATTGTGCAGCGGATTGAGGCTGACTTTGAAGAAGTCGACAACCTGGATACGACACATCGCGGCGAAGGCGGCTTCGGCTCCACGGGCCAGTAGGCTTGTGCCGGGTTGGATTCAGATCGCAATGGCTTGCGCTCTAACCGCACCCCTGAAGCATCCAAAGTCTCATGCCGCTCGATAGTTTTCGCGCCCTCGGCCGCTCCGGCCTTCTCGTCAGTCCGCTTGCGCTTGGCGCAATGACCTTTGGCACACCGCG
>CAXTSF010000002.1:0-19390 GCA_964246865.1 uncultured Terriglobus sp. | reverse complement strand
GGGTCGCCGGACGAGGTCTCGGAGAGCGTCTTCAATGCCTACGTGGACGCGGGCGGCAACTTCATCGACACAGCCGACGTGTATGCGAAAGGCCGCAGCGAGGAGCTGACCGGCGAGTTCATCCGGAAGCGCAAGCTGCGCGACCGCGTGGTGCTGGCCAGTAAATGGAGCTTCAACGCGGAACCTGGCAATCCGCACGCTGGCGGCAACGGCCGGAAGAACCTGCAACGCGCCCTGGAGGGTTCGCTGCGGCGGCTGGGCACTGACTGCATCGATCTCTACTGGATGCACGTCTGGGACCAGGTAACGCCTGTGGACGAGGTGCTTGCCTCGCTGGTCGATCTGGTGCGCGCCGGTAAGATCCGCTACTTCGGCCTCTCCGATGTGCCTGCCTGGTACGCCTCGGCGATGGCCGCGATGGCTCGCGTGCACGGTGTTCCGGGGCCTGTCGCGCTGCAGCTCCCGTATTCACTGATCGAGCGCGGCATCGAGCGTGAACATGTTGCCGCCGGCAGGGAGTTCGGCATGGGCATCACGCCATGGAGCCCGCTGGCCGCCGGCTTTCTCTCAGGCAAGTACAGCCGCGACGCGGAGGGCACGGTCGCTGCGGGTGGTGGACGGCTGGACCTGAACCTGCCCTCCTTCCAGCTCTTCACGGATCGCAACTGGCGCGTGCTGGAGGCGGTTCGCGGCGTTGCACGGGAGGCTGGCCTCCACATGGCGACGATGGCGCTTGCCTGGGCTTCCGCGCAACCCGGCGTCACCTCGCTTATCCTTGGCGCGAAAACGGTAGACCAGCTCAACAGCAACCTTGCCTCACTGGATCTGACGCTTTCACCCGAAATCCTGCAAAAGCTGAACGAGGCGACTGGTGCCGAGCAGACGATGCTGGACCGCTTCTTCTCGCCCGGCCTGCAGCGTGGCGTTTTCGGCGGGACTGACGTCACCGGCTGGCGTGGGTAGCAGGCCGCTTTTGCAGGTTGCGGCAGGAGCCCTATGCGACACTATGGGTGTGAGCCAGCCCAACGTCAGCACGACCGAGGCCGAGGTCGCGAATCCAAACGGAACGATCTCACCAGCAGCGGCCCAGACCGATCCCGAGCCCTGCAACGTAACCCCGGCGCTGCTAAAGCTGCACAACATTACCGGCGAGGAGTATGCCAGGATCCTCGCCACGCTGGGCCGGACGCCGTCGCTCACGGAACTTGGCATTTACTCCGTGATGTGGTCGGAGCACTGCTCCTACAAATCCAGCCGTGTGCACCTCCGGCGTCTGCCCACGAAGGGTTTTCGCGAGAGCGGTCCGGGCTCCGTGATGCAGGGACCGGGCGAGAACGCCGGCATCATCGACGTGGGCGATGGCTGGGCCTGCGCCTTCAAGATCGAGTCGCACAATCATCCCAGCTATATCGAGCCGTACCAGGGAGCGGCCACCGGCGTCGGCGGCATCCTGCGCGATATCTTCACCATGGGCGCGCGGCCCATGGCGGTGATGGATTCGCTGCGGTTTGGGCCAATCTCAGCGAAGGGGGAAGAGGGAACAGGGCATAGCGTTCCTGTGGCAGCAGCCACGTTTTCTGGTCCCACCGAGGACACCTCAGACGTGCCTGAGACTGCTTCTGATTCCCCCTCCCTGTCCCCTGTTCCCTCTCCATCGGAGATGGCGAAGAACCGCTCCATCATGGAGGGCGTGGTCCACGGGGTTGCCGGATACGGGAACTGCTTTGGTGTGCCGAACCTGGGCGGCGAGACGCGCTTCGAGCCATGCTACAGCGGCAATCCGCTGCTGAATGCATTTGCGCTTGGCCTGGTGCGGCACGATGAGATCTTCTACGCGAAGGCCTCCGGCATCGGCAATCCGGTGATCTACGTGGGTGCGAAGACCGGTCGCGACGGCATCCATGGCGCGACCATGGCCTCCGAGGAGTTCACCGAGGACTCTGAGCAGAAGCGGCCCAATGTGCAGATGGGCGATCCCTTCCTGGAGAAGCTGCTGCTGGAAGCGTGCCTGGAGGCGATGAAGACCGGCGCTGTCAGCGGCATCCAGGACATGGGTGCGGCCGGCCTCACTTGCTCCACCTGCGAGATGGGAGCGCGCGGCGGTGTCGGTCTCGAGATCGAGCTGGACCTCGTACCCCAGCGCGACTCCGGCATGTCCTCCTACGAGATCATGCTTTCGGAGTCGCAGGAGCGCATGCTGCTGGTGGCGCATGCCGGCCGCGAGGGGGAGGTGCTGGATGTCTTCGCGAAGTGGGGCCTCGACGCGGCGGTCGTCGGCACGGTGATCCCGGAAAATCGCATGCGCGTGCGCCATGGTGGCGTGCTTGTCGCAGATCTTTCGAACGAGTCACTGACCGACGATGCCCCGCTGTATCACCGGCCCGTCGGCGAGTGGAAGTCCCCCGTGCCACTCGATCCACCCGCATGGGTGCTGGAAGCGCTGAAGAAGCCGCGCGACTACACCGCGGACCTGAAGAAGCTGCTCGCAAGCCCGAACATCTGCAGCAAAGCACACATCTACGAGCAGTACGACAGCATGGTGCAGACCAACACCGTCTTCGGGCCGGGGCAGGCAGAGGCCGGCGTCATCCGCATCAAGGGCACGGGTGACGTGTCCACCGGCAAGCCAGAGCGCGGGCTCGCCATGGCGCTTGCCGGCAACAGCCGCTGGTGCTATCTCAACCCGAAGCTGGGCGCAATGCACGCCGTCGCCGAGGCGGCACGCAAGGTCGCCTGCACCGGAGCCACACCTGTAGCCGCGACCAACTGCCTGAACTTCGGCAACCCCATGAAGCCCGAGATCATGGCCCAGCTCTCAGAGGCCATCGATGGCATTGGTGAGGCTTGTACCGCTCTTGGCACGCCCATCACCGGCGGCAACGTCTCGCTCTATAACGAGACCAAAGGGGAAGGCATTTACCCTACGCCTGTCATTGGCGTCGTGGGCATCATCGATGATGTGACGAAGGCCGTGCGGAGTGGCTTCCCGGCTGTCGGAGAATACGTGATCGTTGCCTCATTCAATCAGCGCACGGAGCGATCGACGTTTGGCAGTTCTGAATATTCGCGCGAGATCTTCGGCGAAGTTTATGGAAAGCCACCGACAATCGACTTCAAAGCTGCTGTTTATTTGAACGACTTATTGCAAGAGTTCGCGATGAAAGGGCTCATCACTTCGGCCACAGATATCGGCAGTGGTGGACTCGCTGTGGCGCTCACGCGTGCAGCACTGAAGAACGGTGTCGGAGTTGAAGCGTCGCTCTATGCTGCTGGTGATGAGACAGCGATCGAAGTGCTGTTCGAGGAGTGCGTTGGTTCCGTCGTGATTACCTGTAAACCCACCGAGTTCGACGCTGTAGCTAGCTTAATCGAGAAGGACTCAAGACTTTACGTTGCACATCCGATAGGCAAGACGATCGCAAACCGAATAGACATCAAGTGGGAACGTGAAACTGCGATTTCACTGCTGTTGGGTGAAGTGGCCGACCCCTTTTATGGCGCACTTGAAGAGCAGCTTGAAGCAGAACTGGTGCTGGCATGATCGATCTCGCTCCCCTGAGCAGCGCGGTTCGGCAACTCACTTCAGCTCTCGAAGAGCAAGGGCGCGAACCCCACCGGGCCTTGCTCCGGGCCGGTGTTATCCAGACTTTTGAGTTCACTTATGAACTCTCACATAAGATGTTGCGGCGTTATCTCGCATCCATTGATCCCAGTCCGAGCGAGATTGAAAACCTAAGCTTCGAGAGTCTTATCCGGCGAGGCGACGAAGCCGGTCTGCTGGCATCTCCTGTTGCCGTTTGGAAGGATTTTCGAGAAGCCCGCAGTGTCACGAGCCACACCTACAATGAAACGAAGGCAGAGGAAGTGCTGGCCAAGGTGCCTGCATTTCATCGTGAGGTCACCTTCCTGCTCCGTCGATTGCTGGAGGAAAGTGGCCGTTCAACCATGGGACCTCGCAATGAATAGCCAAGGTGTAGTCAGTTTAGAGCCGCAGGAGTTCGAGATAGTCAACGTGATCTTGCGCACACACGTGCCAGGGCGGCCCGTTTTCATATTTGGTTCGCGCGCAACGGGGCGGGCGCGCCGTCGCTCCGATTTGGACTTGGCAATCGGTGGCGACTCTGCGTTGACGCTGCGTCAAAGAGCGCTGCTTGACGAAGCTTTCGATGTATCTGACCTTCCCATGAGCGTGGATGTCGTCGATCTGCACGAGGCTAAAGGCCTCTTTCGTGAGCGTATCGAGCAGGAGTGGATCTCACTTGAAGCCGCTGCGGAGCAGCTTGGACTGAAGGCTGTCGCGTGACTGATGCCATGAACGAGTCCGACACCCACTTCGACAAACTCCGCGAAGAGTGCGGCGTGATGGCCATCTACAACCATCCCGACGCGGCACGTTTGACTTACTGGGGCCTCTACTCGCTGCAGCATCGCGGGCAGGAGTCGGGCGGCATTGCGACTGCGGACGGCGAAGAGATCGTCGACATGAAGGGCATGGGGCTAGTCAGCGAAATCTTCACGGACGACGTGCTGGCGCGGCTGCCCGGCCACATGGCCATCGGCCACACGCGCTACTCGACGACCGGTGACTCCGCCTTGCTGAACGCGCAGCCCATCAAGGTCGAGTCCACCAAGGGGCTCATCGCTATTGCGCACAACGGCAATCTGGTGAACCTGGGCACGGCGCGCGAGCGGCTGGAGCGCGATGGTGCCATCTTTCAGACGACCTCCGACACCGAGATCATTGTGCAGCTCATCGCGCATTCTAAGGAGACAACGCTGGTCGACTGCATTGCCGACTCTCTGGCACAGGTAGACGGTGCGTTTTCGCTCGTGATGATGACGCGCAACCGTATCTTTGCCGCGCGCGATCCACGTGGCTTCCGCCCACTCTCGATGGGCCGTATCCCCGGTGTGGACGGCGCGCCGGACACCTTCGTCTTTGCCTCCGAGACCTGCGCCTTCGATCTCCTGCACGCCAAATACGAGCGCGATGTGGAGCCTGGTGAACTCGTGATGGTCAGCGAGGATGGCGTGACCTCACGCTACTTCAAGCGCGACATACCGCAGGCCAGCTGCGTCTTTGAGCACGTGTATTTCGCCAGGCCGGATTCCAGAATCTTCGGCCGCTGGGTACAGAAAAGCCGCGAGGAGATGGGACGGCAGCTCGCGCGGGAATCGGGCGTGGCGGCGGACCTGATCGTGCCCGTTCCCGACTCCGGCGTTACCGCCGCGATCGGCTATGCGGCCGAGTCTGGCATCCCGTTCAACTTCGGCCTGATCCGCAACCACTACGTCGGCCGCACCTTCATCCAGCCGGAGCAGCGGGTGCGCGACTTCGGCGTGCGCATGAAGCTGAACCCGGTCCGCTCGCTGCTTGAGGGCAAGCGCGTCGTGCTGATCGATGACTCGATCATCCGCGGCACCACCTCGCGCAAGATCGTCCGCATGGTGCGCGCGGCGGGTGCCGCTGAGGTACACATGCGCATCTCCTGTCCACCCACCATCTCGCCCTGCTTCTACGGTGTGGACACCCCCAGCACCAAGGATCTGATTGCCGCGAACCAGACCGTGGACGAGATCTGCCGCTTTATCGAAGCCGACTCACTCGCCTACCTATCCCTGGAAGGCCTGCTGCACAGCTGCACCATGGGCGAGAAGGCCGGTGGCCTGACCATGAAGAGCTTCTGCTCCGCCTGCTACACAGGCCAATACCCGACACAATGGGTGGACGTGGAAGAGATTCTGCCGGCCATGACGAGCGTTTAGAGCGACGTTACCAAGGCAAGTCCTGCCCGGCTCCGCCCCAAGCCAGATGGTCCTCTGCCTGTCGGGCATTCCTTCGAACGGCTACTCCTCTTGTGCCTGCATCAGAGTTCATCATGTCTACTCTGGATTGGCTGCTGGGCAAACCTCTGCGTACCGAGGAGGATTCGGAGGAGCGTATTGGCGTCGCCTCTGGCGTGCCCACCTTTGGCCTGGATGCGCTCGGCTCCGCGGCGTACGGACCGGAGGCGGCGCTCACCATCCTGATCCCCGCGGCAGCGGCCGGCGTTGCCTATGTTTGGCCGCTTACCCTCGTCATCCTTCTGCTCCTCTTTATCGTCTTCTTCTCCTACCGCCAAACGATCGACACCTATCCCAACGGCGGAGGCTCGTACACCGTCGCAAGCGCAAACCTTGGCCGCAGGGCGGGGCTGCTCGCCGCGGCAGCTCTGATGATCGATTACCTGCTGGATGTTGGTGTCGGCATCTCAACCGGCGTTGGCGCGCTCGTCTCCGCTGTACCGAAGCTGGTACCGCACACACTGGGCCTGTGCCTATTGATCCTGCTGATTCTTACCTTCGCAAATCTGCGGGGCCTCCGGGAGAGTGGCGCAGCCTTCATGGCGCCAACGTACATCTTCGTCGCGTGCCTGCTGGGTGTGCTCGGCTGGGGTGCCGTGAAGACGTTGTTGAGCAGCGGCCATCCTGGGGCAGTGATCGCGCCTCCGCACGCCGCTTCACACACGGTCTCCGCGGTTGGTGCATGGCTGCTGATCCGAGCTTTCGCCAGCGGTTGCACCGCGTTGACCGGCGTGGAAGCTGTAAGCAATGGCGTGAAAACCTTCAAGGACCCCAGCACACGCAATGCGCGATGGACTCTGACGATTCTGGTGGTCCTGCTCGCATTGTTTCTCGCGGGCATTGCAAACCTGGTGCATGCCTATGGCATCGTCGCCACCGAGCCGGGCAAGCCGGGCTACCAGAGCCTGCTCTCCATCGTGACTGCCGCCGTGGCGGGCCGCGGCGCGCTCTACTACACCACCATCATCTCCATCCTTGTGGTCCTGTCGCTGTCGGCGAACACCGCATTCGCGGGCTTCCCCCAACTCTGCCGCATCGTCGCCGAGGACGGCTATCTCCCACGCTTCTTTGCCATCCGCGGGCGCAGGCTGGTCTACACAGAGGGCATCGTTATCCTCGCTCTGCTGGCGGGCGGCATCCTTATCGCCTTCGGTGGCGTTACGGACCGGTTGATTCCGCTCTTCGCCATCGGTGCCTTTCTCGCCTTCACCCTCTCGCAGGCAGGCATGGTGATGCACTGGCGGCGCGAGGGCGGAAGCCACGCCAGGCTGTACATGCTGATGAATAGTTTCGGCGCAACGGCCACCGGCATCACGGTCCTGATTGTCTTCATAGCCAAGTTCCGCGAAGGTGCCTGGATCACGGCTGTCCTGATTCCGATCCTGCTCTTCACCATGATCTCCGTGCACCGGCATTACAAACGCGTGGAGCGGCTGATGGCAGTTGGTCCGCTGGATCTATCCAAGCAGAAGGCACCGGTGGCCGTCGTCTCCGTGCCGAAGTGGAGCCGTGTTTCGCTGGAGGCAGTGCGTTATGCCTGCTCGCTCTACAGCGAGGTACATGTCCTGCACGTGCAGGGTGACAGCGAGAGCGATAAGGACAACGACAACTGGCAGGAGATGCTGAACGATGCAGCCGAGCGCGCCGGCGTAGCACCACCGCGCTACGTGCGGCTCACGTCACCGTACCGCTTCATCACAGAGCCTGTGGTGCAGTACGCGCTCGATGTGGAGCGGCAGTTCCCCGATCGAAAGGTAGCGGTCGTCGTCCCGGAGCTGGTCTCCGAGCGCTGGTATCAGTACATCCTGCACAATCACCGGTCAACCGTGCTCAAGGCGCGGCTGCTCATCGAGGGCAACCGGCGCATCGTGGTCGTGAACGTTCCATGGTACCTGCGGGACGACGCACCCGCTGCCGCCTAGCGGTCCTCGATAGAAGTAGGCTGCTTTCCTGTGAAGGGAGAGCAGCAGGGCTCCTGCTTTGGCGCAAACTCCATGTACTCCACGCGGGTCAGGTCCGGGTCAAACATGTTGAGCTGCATCTTGCCATCCTTGCCCATCTGCGCCCTGGTGCAGTCAGCGCCCTCACAGCCATTGCTCTTCAGCCTGGCGACTACCTGCTGCATATCCGGCGTGCCAAGCGACACATGATCCAGGATGCCGAGCACCTTGCGATCGCCCGGCCGCGGCGTCTCTAGCATGTACTCCAGCCAGTCGGAGCCCTCGGGCACCTGCACGCTCGACCAGTCGACGCGCTCCGGCTTCATGCCGCCGTGCCAGTACGGGTGGAAGCCGAGAATATCGCGGTAGAAGCGGTCCTCCGCTGCAGCACTCTTGACGTTGAAGCCCGCATGGATGATGCGATTCGAAGTGGAGCGTGGTGAAGCGGCAGCATGCGCCACCGCGCGGTTGCTGCCGCTCTGGACGAAGTAAATCAGGTTGCCCTCAGGATCGCGCACACTGAAGCTGCCGTCCTTCGATGTCTGCTCCGGCGTGACCCCTTTCGCCGTGAGATACCGCGAGAGCGCCCGGACGTCGCGCGTCGTGAAGCCGACCGCCGCCATGCGGCTCGGGGCCGAGGCGTCTGTGATCGGCTCAACCTCAATCCACTGCAGCGCATTCACGGGATAGCGCATGATATTGCCGGCAGCAATGCCGGAGTAGCCGAGCGTGTCGCGATAGAAGTGTTGTGAGGCCACCGGATCTGCGGCGTAAAAGCGGGTAAAAGCGATGCCGGTAATGGCGGGCCGCTGCTGCGCCTTCGCTACATGGATTGAGCTAAAAACGGCAGTGGCGGCAAGCAGGAGGGAACGGCAAAGCGTCATGGAAAGACTCTAGGGGAGTCGGTGCTGACTCGGCAAGTGCGGCACAGAGATGGATGAGCGCGACTGCAGGTTTGCGCGTCTCACTCTGCTATTCGATACGCTCCGCAACCGAATGCGGGTGGACGAAGCCAGCGGCCGAGGGCTCTCAGAGGGAAGTTTCAGGGAACTCGAAATGCATAGCAGTGGGACTGCCTCACCCTTCCGGATGCCACTTCTTACGATCTGATCAGTTCTTTCGTTTACCTCGGTGCAGCACGAATCCCACGCCGCCCAGCCCGAAGGCCCCCAGAAGGGCCGACGCAACAACCCCGATCACCAGCAGCGCTACCAGTGCCGTCAACATGTGCGACGCCACTGCAAGCAGCGCGGAGACGATCGCAGCCGTTACCGCGTGGATCAGAAAGAGAATGAGTTTGAATACGGCCATGGCATGTTCTCTTTCGTTGGCAGTTAAGGCTACTTGCTAGTCGCCCTGCATTCGCCTGGCTGCTCAATCGGTGCTCATATGAGCTTTGCAGCTTTGCTCGGTCGTCCACATCGCCAAGGATGGGAGCAGCATCTCCAATGCCCCACTGCGCGCTCATCTCAAAGAACCGTGCTTAATCACCCACCGAACGCCTGCTTCCCACAAGCTTCGCACACAGTGGCGAGCGCCGCGGGGAAATCGGTACGGTGCGGATGCCTAAAAAGTAGGACACGCATTAACACCGTCGCAGTAGAAGAGGAGGGCTGTGGCGTAGATCCTCTTCCTCCCGAACAGCCATTTCTTCACAAGGACATGGAAGGCCCGATCTGACCTATTCTGTCCTGCGCGCCTGCGCGAGAGCATGAGGCTCGCCTTCGCGAAAACATCATCCTTGCCTTGGCAGCCGCATCTACGCATATATGGACTTTCGACAGCTTGGAAAGAGTGGCTTACGCGTGCCGGTGCTCTGCCTTGGCACAGGCACGTTCGGCGGAACAAACGACTTCTTCCGGAAATGGGGATCCACGGACGTCGCCGAGGCGCGGCAACTCGTGGACATCTGCATGGAGGCGGGTTGCAACTTCTTTGACACAGCCAATGGCTACTCCGACGGCGCCTCCGAGGAGATTCTTGGTGCCGCGATCGCTCACCTGCCCCGCGAAAGCCTGCTCCTCTCGACCAAGGTTGGATTTGCGGCGGGACCGGCGGAGAACCAGGCCGGAGCATCGCGCCACCACATCCTGCAACAGGTGGAGAGCAGCCTGCGCCGCCTAAAGACCGATTACATCGACGTCTACCATATCCACCGTTTCGACGCCCTCACTCCGATCGAGGAGACCGTGAGCGCGCTGAACGACCTGGTATCTTCCGGCAAGGTACGCTATCTCGCGGCGTCGAACTACAGCGGCTGGGCCTTGCAGAAGTCGCTCGACACGGCGGACCGTTACGGGTGGTCACGCTTCGTAGCGCATCAGGTGTATTACTCGCTGATCGGTCGCGACTACGAATGGGAGCTGATGCCCCAGGCTATTGAAGAGAACGTTGGCGCACTGGTGTGGAGTCCGCTTGGATGGGGCAGGCTCACCGGCAAAATTCGCCGGGGCCAGCCGGCGCCGGCAGACACCCGCATCGGCAGCGGTGGCCACACCGCCGGACCTGTCGTGCCGGACGAGTATCTCTACGCCGTTGTCGATGCCCTGGATGCAGTCGCAAATGAGACCGGCAAAACGGTGCCGCAGGTCGCCCTGAACTGGCTTCTGCGCAAGCCCACCGTGGCCAGCGTCATCATCGGCGCACGTAATGAGCAGCAACTGCGAGCCAACCTTCAAGCCACCAACTTCGTGCTGACAGAGTCGCAGGTAGCCGCCCTCGATTTGGCCAGTGTGTCCGCCGTTGCCTACCCCTACTGGCACCAGCGCAGTGCCCCTGACCGGAACCCTCCCTTGCCGAGCTACCGGCCTTAGCAGCTGCCCGCCTGCGTGTAAGCACACCACGCGTGCACGCAGGTCCATAAGGGAGCTCAGCCGTCTGCTGTGGAGGTGGCTGCAGGCGCTCCGCCGAAAGAGCAGAGCGGTTGAGCTTATGCTGAAAGGACTTCGACCGCCTGAGGTGAACCCGTGCGCCTGCTCCTTTCGGCTCTGCTCTGCCTTCTCCTCACCGCCTCCGGCTCTGCGCAAACGCCGTCATCCACCACCACACCCACCGCACCCGCCGCGACCGCGTGGCCGGTGGAGGAGCACGTCTACGTCACACACAACTTTCGCTTCGGTACGGGCGAAACTCTGCCGGCGCTGACCCTGCACTATCTCACGCTCGGCACGCCGCATCGCAACGCCGCCGGCCACGTGGACAACGCTGTCCTACTGCTGCATGGAACCGGTGGTAACCGTAGGACGCTGCTTGTGCCGCAGTTCGCGGACATCCTGTTCGGCCCCGGTCAGCCGCTCGACAGCAAGCGGTACTTCCTCATCTTCCCCGACGACATCGGGCAGGGTGACTCCTCCAAGCCGTCCGACGGACTCCACATGCGCTTTCCAAAGTACGACTATGACGACATGGTCCGGTCGCAGCACCAGATGCTGCTTGAGGACTTGAGGGTCGACCATCTACGGCTGATCCTTGGCACCAGCATGGGCTGCATGCAGAGCTTCGTGTGGGGCGAGACGTATCCCGAGTTCAGCGACGCCCTCATGCCGCTCGCCTGCCTGCCAACCGCCATTGCCGGACGCAACCGCATGATGCGCTACATGGCTATTGAGAACATCCAGCGCGATTCCGCCTGGCAGAACGGCGACTACACGCGGGAGCCGGAGCTCGGCCTGCGCGGCGCAAACGAGATGCTGCTCATCATGGGCTCCGCTCCGCTTGTCATGCAGAGGTCCGCGCCCACGCGGGACACCGCCGAGAAGTTCGTCGATAACTATCTAAGCCGGACTGTCGCTGCGACAGACGCGAATAACCTGATCTACTACGTGGGTGCTTCGCGCAACTACGACCCAAGTGCAAAGCTCGACCGGATCACCGTTCCCGTGATGTACATCAACTCAGCCGACGACTTCATCAACCCACCGGAACTGGGCATCGCGGAGCGTCTGGCAAAGAAGATGCCCCACGCGCATTTCGTCCTGATCCCCATTTCAGACGCTACGCGCGGCCACGGAACCCACACGCAGGCGGCGCTCTGGAAAGACAGACTGGTGCAGCTGCTGGAGGAGTCCAAGGTGAAGTAGGTGATCTCCATGATCCGCGGCGACCGCGCATGCCGGATACAACAGCAAGAAACGGAGCGCACGCCCCTCCCCGGCTCTGTAAGGTACAGCCTATGAGCAGCCATGGGCACAACGAAGAAGATCTCTGGCACGCGGTCCAGATGCGTGACTCCTCGCAGCGCGACCGGTTCTTTTACGGTGTCACGACGACGCGGATCTTCTGCCGGCCGGACTGTCCCGCGCGCCTTCCCCGTCGCGATCACGTCCGCTTCTACAAGACTGCGGAGGCCGCCCAGGCAGATGGCCTGCGCGCCTGCCTGCGGTGCAAGCCACTGGACGACAATAAGGACGCGGCAGGCAGACGCATGGCAGGAGCACGTGCCTTTATTCGCCAGCACCTCCACGATCGCGAATCGCTGAAGCTGGCCAACCTTAGTGCCCGATTCGGCCTAAGCCCCTTTCACTTTCAACGCTGCTTCAAACGCGCTATCGGCGTAACGCCTCGCCGGTATGCCGAGACGTTCCGCACAGAAACCTTCAAGGCCGAACTGCGCTCGGGTGACAGTGTCACTGCGGCGATCTACAGCGCGGGCTTCCACTCCTCGTCGCGTGTCTACGAAGACTCACGCCTCGCCATGACACCCGGACAGTACCGCGCGGGCGGTCTGCGAGTAGAGATCACGTACGCCACGGCAGCCACGCCACTCGGCCTCGTCATGCTCGGAGCCACCGATCGTGGCCTCTGCTTTGTTGAGTTCGGCAAGAACGCAGACGAACTCGTGAACCTGTTGCGTGAAGAGTTTCCCGCGGCACACCTTCAACCGATGCAAGAGCCCGCCTCCGCTGCATTTCACCAGTGGATGGATCTCCTGTCTCAGGCACTTCGGGGCGAACTGCGCACGCATGTGGCAGTCGCACTGCACGGGACCGCGTTTCAGATACGGGTCTGGCAATATCTGCAAAGTATTCCGCGCGGCACGACGCAGACTTATACCGAAGTGGCTGCAGCGATCGGCAAGCCGCGTGCGGTACGGGCAGTCGCGAACGTCTGCGCCGCCAACCGGGTGGCCGTTCTTGTTCCGTGCCATCGCGTCATCCGCGGTGATGGCGGGCTTGGTGGATACCGCTGGGGTCTGGAACGAAAACGTGCTTTGCTCCGTGCGGAAGCCGCCGGCGGTATGGGAGCGGAGCTTCCTCCCTCGCCGGCAGTGCACAAGGACATCGGCCCCTAGACGCTACGGCGATGGTGGCGGCTATGGCGGCCGTGTCCGCGGGAGGCAAGCAGCATACGGCGGCCACCAAACTGCCATTGCCGCACCGGTCCAACATCAACATGCACAAACTGGCTTGCAGGGTAGTAGCCTACGCCGCCAAGGCCGAGTGAGAGCGCGGCATCGCGCAGCTGCCGGGTCGACACACCTGGAATGCGGATATCGATGGCCTTCGACAGAACATGCTGCGAGTGTTCCGCCACACCCGTTACGGGGGCCCGCGTCCGCAGATACTCATTGCTCTCCGGGGAGCGATAGCCACAGACAATATCGATCACCGCATTGGGACGGTGCAGCGCGGCAAGAATCGAGTGCAGCAGATCAAATTCCTGTGGATCGTAATCGGCTGTGGCCTCCGTCCTGTGATCGCGGAGAAACTTGTTCAGCATCGCCAGGCCACTTGGCAGGTACTGATCGCCCCGCTTGTAAGCGACGTCGATAGACTCACCGGTGTGCAGGTGAAAGAGCCGCAGGCGATACTCCTGCATAAAGGAGGCCGGCTTTGTTCGCGACATGCCCTCCGGAACCACCTCCGTGTGGGCGGCACCGGAAGAAGTGAGCAAGAGGGTCGCCGCTACCACGGCACGCGAGATACGCTGCAGCCAATTCCAATGCAGGGTCAAATGTGTCTCCGAAGCAGGTTGATCTTCCGATCTCGTGTGCGACATGCCGGCAGGCAACTCGCCTTGTCTTCCGTCAGAACCCCTTTAAGCATACACAGAGGATGACGTTTGCGAGCTGCATTCAGTCTCACCTGCCATCACACAAAGGCGTCATGTACTGCCATGTCTCTGCTCTTCTAAGTAGCCTCTTTTGAGCTATATACAAGAACGCCTGACACATACGTGGCATGGACACGGCCTCGAAGGTGTGATCCGTGGAAGGGGCTGTTCTGCGATCGCGAACGAGACCGCGCGACATTGAAACTCCATGTCTCGTCCGGGTCCAACAGGATCAGATCGGCGACTGCTCCTGCCCCTATCCGGCCAAGGTCGTAACCGCGCTCGCGAAGCCGAAGCGTCCGGGCCGGCGCGGAGGTAAGCAACGCAAGTACATCCATCAACCGCATGCCGTGTTCCTGATGCAGCACGCGGAGCGCGATCCCCAGAGCCGTCTCCAGGCCGGTGATGCCGTTGGGCGCACGCTCAAACTCCACGTTCTTCTCATACTCCGCGTGAGGTGCGTGGTCGGTCGCGATGATGTCCACTGTTCCGTCCAGTACTGCTGCAATGCACGCATCGCGATCGCGCGAACTCCGCAGCGGCGGGTTCATCTTGAAGCGGGTGTCATAGGCGGCGCTTCCCTGCGTTGCGTTTCCGGCGATCGCGTCGTCCATCAGCGCGAGATGGTGCGGCGACACCTCGCAGGTGACGTCCAGCCCACGCGCCTTTGCCTCTCGGATCGCCTGCAGCGCACGCCCGGTGGAGACATGCTGGACATGCAGGTGAGGCCGCAGTCCGTGCTCGCGCTCAATCTCTTCCAGCAGGCGGACATCTCGCTCCACGATGCTGCTCTCGGCCTCGACCGGCATACCGCGCAGCCCGAGGCGGAACGCAACCGGGCCGGCGTTCATGCTCGCGCCAACTGTCATGCGGGTGTCCTCCGCATGCTGTGAGATGGGCAGATCCACACGCGCGGCGGCGGTCAGCGCCGCACGCATCACCTCGTCCGCAAGCACCGGCTTGCCGTCGTCGGTAAAGCCGGCAGCACCTGCTGCCGCGAGCGCAGGGTAGTCGGTCAGTATCACTCCCATGCTGCCCACCGTCGCCGCCGGCATGGCGAGCACACGCACACGCGACCCACGCTCCGGTGCAGTGACAAAGCGGAGCCAGGCAACACTGTCGACCACAGGCGTCGTATTCGGCATGGCCACCACGGTGGTGACGCCGCCCGCCGCCGCCGCCAGTGTTCCCGTATGAATCGTCTCCTTGTGCGTCTGCCCCGGCTCGCGCAGATGCACGTGCGCATCGATCAGGCCGGGCGCGAGCGCAAGCCCCGTGCAGTCAACCACCTGCTCTGCCAGCAGCGTATGCGGCGGAGCCAGCTCGACCACAGCGTTTCCTCGCACGAGAACATCCTGCTGGGCATCGAGGCCGGTGGACGGATCGATCACACGGGCGTTGCGGAATACGGTGCTCATGCGTGCCCCTCGTGCTCCGGACGGATAGCCCGTTGCAGCAGTGCCATGCGCACAGCCAGACCATTCGTGACCTGCTGCTCGATTGCCGATTGTGGACCGTCCGCGACGGCGGAGTCGATCTCCAGGCCGCGCACCATTGGTCCCGGGTGCAGCACGACGGCATGGGGTGCGTGCATGGCCAGCCGCTCGCGATGCAGCTGATACCGCTGGATGTAGTAGTCCAGGTCGAGGTGGAGTCCGGCAAGCCGCTCGCGCTGAATGCGCAGCATCATCGCGACATCCGCCTGTGCCAGGGCCCGGTCGAAGTCACGCTCGATCTCGATGCCCGGCGCAAGCGTGCCAGCTTCGTCGGGTAGCAGCGCCTCCGGACCGCAGAGGATTACCCGTGCGCCGAGCCGCGGCAGCAGCATGGCATTCGAGCGGGCAACGCGTGAGTGCCGGATGTCCCCCGTGATGACGACAGTGACGCCGCGGAGCTGCGTTTCCGATACCGCTGAGGAGATCTGGAGCCGCTGCAGGATCGTACGGAGGTCCAGCAGTGCCTGCGAAGGATGTTCGTGCATGCCGTCGCCCGCGTTGAGTACAGGCAGGCCGGTGGACCGGGCCAGCAAATCGGGCGCGCCGGAGTGGTTGGAGCGGAGGATGATGCACTCCGCGCCGAGCGCGCGCAACGTGAGTCCCGTGTCGTGCAGACTCTCGCCTTTCTCAATCGAGGAGCTTTTGTCGGAGACGAGCGTCGTCATCGCGCCGAGCGACTTGGCGGCGAGCTCGAAGCTGGTCCGCGTGCGGGTGGAGGACTCGTAAAACAGCAGAGCGATTTTCCGGCCGTCGAGCCGCCAGGACCGGGCGCGATGCGGTTCAGCCTCAATCTCCGTGGCAAGGTCCAGCACAGCGCCAACGCCGGCAAGCGAGAGATCGTGGACGGAGAGCAGAGAGCCGGGGTGCACGCCATACGAAGAGCCGGGACGCGTATACGGGCGGGAGCTGGAAGCGGGAACGCTCATGCGCTCTCGCGATGGTAGCAGCCGCTACGCTGTGCCTGCGAGCACGCGCTCGTAGAAGCGCTCGTACTGCGGGATGATGCGGCTGGCACAGAAACGGTCCTGGGCTGTCTTCCGCGCGGCCTCCGCCATGCGCAGGAGGCGGGGCTCGTCCGTCAGCAGGGCGACTGCGCCGGCGGTCATGCCCGCCACGTCGCCCACCGGATAGAGCAGGCCGTTGATGCCGTCGTCCACCAGCTCCGGCACGCCGCCGACGCGGGTGGCGATGCACGGCACGCGGCAGGCCATGCCTTCGAGCGCGGCCAGGCCAAAGGACTCCATCTCGCTCGGCATCAGCAGCAGGTCTCCAAGCGGCAGCAGCTCCTGCACGCTGTCCTGCTTGCCCAGGAAGTGGATGCGGTCCTGGATACCATGGCGCGTGGCGAGGTGCTCGGCGATGGAGCGGTCGGGGCCGTCGCCGATCAGCATCAGCCGCGCGGGCACCTGTTGCACCACGCGGGCGAAGACCTCGACGACATCCTCGATGCGCTTGACGCGGCGGAAGTTGGAGAGGTGCACGATCAGCTTCTCCTCCGGCGCGGCGAAGCGTGGCCGCATGGCGCGGACCTTGTCCTCGTCCCGCTGGTAGACGTCGCAGTTGACGAAGTTATAGATGACCTCGATCGGCTTGGTGGTCTCGAAGTTGCGGATGGTCTGCGCGCGCAGGTCGGCGGAGATAGAGGTGACACCGTCGCTGGACTGGATGCCGTAGCGGGTGATGGGGAGATAGGAGGGGTCCATGCCCACCAGGGTGATGTCTGTGCCGTGGAGGGTGGTGATGAAGGGCAGGCGGATGCCGCGTGCCGCGAGCATGTCCCGGGCGAGCAGGGCGCTGACGGAGTGCGGGATGGCGTAGTGCACGTGGAGGAGGTCGAGGCCGCAGAACTCGGCGACCTCGGCCATGCGGGAGGCGAGGGCGAGATCATAGGGCGGGTACTGGAAGAGGGGATAGGTGGAGACGGAGACCTCGTGGTAGAAAATGCCGGTCTCGCGCCCGGAAAGGCGGAAGGGCTGCTGGTAGGTGATGAAGTGCACCTGATGACCGTGCGCGGCGAGCTCGCTGCCGAGCTCCGTGGCGCCGACGCCGCTGCCGCCGGAGGTTGGGTAACAGGTGATGCCGATCTTCATGTTGGCTCCGGTGCCCGGGGGTAGCGGCGGGAAGAGCTAAAGGGGACGGCTGACGTTTTTGCCGAAAAGATAGCCGAGAAGGAGAGCGATGACCGGCAGAACGGTGCGGGTGACGAGAAGGTCAAAGATGTCGGTGAGCGACTGGCGGTACTGGTCGTAGAGGACTTTGTGTGTGTCCAGCGCGTCCTTGACCTGCTCCGGCGAGAGCCCGGCGGTGGCGGGTGCGGGCGGCAGATGAAGGACGTAGTAGACGAGCAGGACGGTGGTGACGCCCAGCATCCAGATAAGGCCGACGGCGACAAAGATGGTGTTCCAGCGTTCAAGATAGCTGGTGGGCGCGAGGTTGGCGGTACCTGCCTGGCCTTCGGTGATCCGCTGAATACTCGGCTGCCTTCCTTGCGGATCGGCCATCAGGGAAGGATGACGACCTGACGCACGACGCCGTCACGGTCAGAGATGGAGACGCGGTTTGGGCTGTTCTCATCCGGCACCTCGGATTTGAGGTACTGGTAGCTGGAGACGGCGCGGCGAATGACGTCCGCCTTGCTGCCGCCCTGCGCCAGGTCGCGCAGGGTTTTTTCGAATTTCTCGTCCATGTCGATGGTGTACCGCGGCATGTGTGCCTCCGACTGCATTCTTACTGCAATTCTACTGCGCCTGCGAGCCATGGTGCCAACCCGGGCCTGAGCGGATGCGGAGCTCACCGATGGTCAGACGACCGATCTCCAACGCATGCAGTTTTCCTTCGAGAAGGTTGAGCTTGCGGATGGTGAGCGCACCGATGGCAAGGGCACCGATGGCGAGCGCACCGATAGCGGTGGCACCGATGGCGAGGGATGCGACTGCCGTGGCACCCATGGCGATACGAGGTTTGTGCGTGAGGGTCGTCATAGCTATTTCGGATGCGGGCATCTGCAGTGGAGCCGTGTTCCGCCGATGAAAGCAGAACGCGGAGGACACATGTGTTTCGCGGAGAACGGAAAGTAGGACCGCACTTCAGCTCACAATCGGCTTGGCGACGGCCTCGGGGATGCCGTTGTCTGCCTGAATTTGCAGGCTTGCCGCGACGACCTGCGCGTCCTCATGCGCATCGATGTCGACGACCTTTCCCCAACGCATGCGGATCACATGGACACCGCGATTGCGGTAGGGTGAGCCGTTGGCCAGTGTTGCCGCGGCCTCCCAGCGGAGGATGACGACGGTGTTGGACGGCCAACCCTTGACCCAGATGTCCTCTGGGGAGAGATGGAGTGTCGGCATGACACGGCCGAGCCGTTCAAACCAACGACCGAGGGCATCGCGGTCATGCCGAACACCGCCAAGCGAGTGATCGCCGCCGAAGCGGTGCCGGATGCGAGGAGCGCAGCCGGCCAGCACTGCCGCGTACTCTTTGCGGTTGACGCGTTCGAAGTTCTTCAGGGCAATCTTTTTGACGATGGAGTGATACATGTATTCTCCGGGAGAGGGACTGGGCTGACCCCTGGTTAAGATGCGTTCGAGCGGCCCGTCTCTCCGAGGACCGGAGACGCCAAGAGATGGCGAGTGAAGCGACCTCAGCGCGGTTAAAGCCGGGGTTGTCGTTTTGAAGAGTGGTCCGATGTGGTGCGGCAGTGGGTTGGAGGGCTTCGGGCTTTGGAATAAGTGGGGCGGTGGAACCTTTGCCGTCGCTCAGGTTGACTTACACATCTCGTGTTTGCTCGTGGTGAACGGGTAGCGGAGGCTGGCGATAAACATCGTCAGTAGAGTGAGTGCCCTGACCTGCCCGGCAAACCGAATACCCAGGTTGAAGTAGGCCTCTGCCGTAAACACAACGGCAAACCCAAGCAGGACGAGTGAAAGCCCGGCGGGGGACTGTGAAGTGTTGACGCTGCTGTCGATGGCATAGAGAAGCAACAACGCAAAGACGAGGTAGAGGTGCATCAATGTGTAGTCGAAAGAGACAGGCGGCATAAGGACAGCAGCAATGGAC
>CAXTSF010000001.1:42403-43690 GCA_964246865.1 uncultured Terriglobus sp. | reverse complement strand
CGCGCGGCCTTGTTCTACATAAGACGGATGCGGCACGGCAAACGGGGGTAGTCTGCCGTGCCGCACCGGATGGCACTTTCCCGCGAACGAAGGTGGGATTGCCACGCCCACCCTGACGCTTTATCTGCCTAGTCCGTTGACGCAACCAGCTTGTGCGAGATGGCGAACAGCGCCAGCTCAAGACGTGTCGACACGCCTGTCTTGTCAAACGTGTTCGACAAGTGTCGCTTCACCGTTTCCTCGCTGATCCCAAACTGCTTCGCGATATCCTTGTTCGAGCAGCCTTCGACGATGCACTGCACCACCTCCAGCTCCCGCGGCGTCAGTCCGAATGTCTTCCGCTCCGGTACGGCCGCCGTCTTCTTCATCAACTCATGCAGCGCCTGCAGCAGGTTCACCACCCGCTTTCCGCCGATCCAGTAATCGCCGCTCGAGACCGCCCGGATCGCCGATCCCAGGTCGCCTGCCACCGCGTCCTTCAGTACAATTCCACGTGCGCCGATCTGCAGCGCCTCGATAATCTGCTGCGTCGTGATCGTGCTCGTCAGCAGGATGATCTTCACCCGTGGCGACTTGCTCATGATTGCCCGCATCGCCTCCAACCCGGGCAGGCGCGGCATGTGCAGGTCCAGCAGCAGAATGTCCGGCTCCACCTCCAGCGCCTGCGTGATCGCGCTGTCGCCGTCGTCGGCCTCGCCCACCACCTCAAACGCCGGCTCATGCATCAGCATGTTCTTCACACCAAAGCGGACCACCGGATGATCGTCGGCCACCAGAAGACGGATCGGCGCGCCCAGAACACCGGACGCGGAGGCATAGCTGCTAGGGAACTCTCGGTTCAAGGCAAAACACTCCAGAAGTGAGGGATTCAGTACAACTGCAGGTCAGGCATCAGTGCGGGGCGAGAACCCCGTATCACCTATCAGCCCCTTCAGCATAAGGCGCAATCCCTCAAATTCAGCAAAGAAATGTGTGACTAACGCCTCACTGGATACTACTTTAGTGGTATCTACGGTAACCACTTTCTTAATCTCTGCGATCCCGAGTGCCTCCGCCTCTGCCGCAAGCCCGCTCAGCCGCTTTGCCCCAATCATCCCGGCGCTGCCCTTCAGGATGTGCGCCTCCCGCCGAAACGCCGCATCCTCCCCTTCCTCCAGCAACTGCCCCATCCGCCTCACCCGTTCTTCGGCGTCTCGGAGCGCCATCGCGCAAAGTTCCTCCAGCGCCGCCGCCGGCATGCTGCTCCGTAGCCTCGCAAACACCTCCGCGTCGAGCACCGGTAGCTCG
>CAXTSF010000001.1:30053-42393 GCA_964246865.1 uncultured Terriglobus sp. | reverse complement strand
GCGCCGACCACGCCACGATTGCCGTCCAGCCCGCATCGTCAAAGCGCGCGAGCCCTGCCCGCAGTGCCGCCGCCAGCGCCGCCCCGCTTAGCCCGGGCATCTGCAGGTCGCACAACAGGAGCGCCGGCCGCTCCTCCAGAGCCTCCAATACCTGCAGCGCCGCCTTGCCATCCTCTGCCGCACTCACCTCCCAACCCTCTCCCGCCAACAGCAGCGCAAGCACCTCCCGCTGCACGGCATCATCCTCCACCAGCAGCACCACACGCCTCTCTGTCATGCCCCTCAATTTACATCGCCGTCCGCCGTCGGCGCAGGCCGCCTCGTTACAATGAGCCAGCAGCATCTCCGGCGTCCCATGCGACCTTTCGCTCTCATCGCCTTCATCGCGTTCGCTCTTCCCTCATCGCCTGACCCCACTGCGAGCTTTCACTACCAGCGCCTCGTCACGCCGCCCACCGGCGCGCCCGCCGGACCCGCCTGCGTCGTCCTCGATGCCACCGTCTTCAGCCATGCCGAGCCCGGTCTTCGCGATCTCCGCCTCTTTCAGGACGGCGCCGAACTTCCCTTCGCCATCGAGGAGAGCTTTGACAAGCGCGCACTCGAGCACGACCGCACCCCACCCGACGACCGCTCCCTCTACGAGGTCGCCAGCCGCGAACCGGCGTGGGACCGGGCCCCTTTGCCTGCCGGTATCAGCGGCCTGGACAATCCACTCCAAAACCATGCGCAAGCTGCCTACAGCAATGACTTCCGCCTGCCGCCCCGTGTTCCTGTTGAACGTATCCGCCTCGATCCCGCACCGGGCACAGCCGAGCACATCAGCATCATTGCCAGCCCTGTCGGCCTCTCCAGCCAGGAGCGCATCGCAGGCACCCTGAGCCCGGAGCAACCCACCCTTCCCGTTACCCTGGGTGCCAATCTGCAAACAGAAGCGAAAGTGCTCGTCACCATTAACGGAGCGAGCCGGCCCATCCGTGCCGTGCTGCTGGAAATGCGCCGCCGCTCCCTCTGCTACCAGCCCCGCACCGCTTCCGCTCCCGTGCTGCTCCTCGGCAACCCAGCCCTTTCCGCGCCGCAGTACGACTACGCCCGTCGCTTCTCCACGGAGACACCGTTGCCACTCGCCACCCTTGGCCCCCTCACCGCGAACCCTGCCTTCCGCGCACCGGAGCGATCATCCGTTCTTCGCTCCCGCCATGCCCAGTGGCAGATCGCCGTCCTCGTCTCCGGCAGCCTCTTTCTTCTCTCCGCCACTCACCTCCTCAACCAGAAGAAGGGCCCCCTTCGATAGGAAGGGAGCCTGCTCCAACGAGATCGCAATGCGGATCAGCGCAGCGCTTCGTCCACCTCACGCACCCAGTCCGGTGACCGCAGGATCTCCCGCGGCTTTGATCCATCGGCCGGTCCCACCAGCCCGTCCCGGTGCATCATGTCGATCAGGTGGGCCGCCCGCCCATACCCAATACGCAGCCGCCGCTGCAGCAGCGACGTGCTTGCCTTGCCGAACTCGTACACCAGCCGCACCGCATCCTGGTAGAGCTCGTCCTCTGCGCCGTCTTCCTCCGCATCGTCACCGTCGCGGCCGCCCTTCTCATCCTTCGGGCCGTCCAGGAATCCTTCGGCATAGTGCGCCTCGCCCTGCGCCTTCCAGAACTCAACCACGTCCGTGATCTCCCGCTCCGTCACATAAGGCGCGTGCACCCGCTGCAGCCGGCTCGTTCCCGGCGGCAGAAACAGCATGTCGCCCCGGCCCAGCAGGCTCTCCGCGCCGTTTGAATCGATGATGGTGCGCGAGTCCACCTTTGTCGCCAGACGGAAGCTCATCCGCGTCGGCACGTTCGCCTTGATGAGCCCCGTGATTACGTCCACGCTCGGCCGCTGCGTCGCCAGCACCAGGTGGATGCCCACCGCCCGAGCCATCTGCGCCAGCCGCGTGATCGACTCCTCCACATTCGCCTTGTCCAGCATCATCAGGTCGGCCAGCTCGTCGATGATGATCATGATGTACGGCAGAGGCTGCTGCTCCTCGCCGTCCTCGTTGAACAGCTGCCCGCTCTCAAACAGCCGGTTGTACTGGTCCAGATTGCGCACATGCCGGCTGGCCAGCAGCTTCAGCCGCCGCTCCATCTCGCGCACGGCGTTGCGCAGCGCGTTCGCGGCCAGCTTCGGCTCCGTGATGATCGGTGTGAACAGGTGCGGGATCCCCTCATACATCCCCAGCTCCACCCGCTTCGGATCGACCAGGATCATCCGTACCTGTTCCGGCGTCGCCTTGAACAGCACGCTCATAATCATCGCGTTGATCGCCACCGACTTACCCGAACCGGTGGAGCCCGCGATCAATACATGCGGCATCGCCGCCAGGTTCGCCGTCACGATACGCCCGTTGATGTCCTTGCCCATTGCCATCTCGACCTTGCTCTTCGAATTGGCAAAGCCCTCGCTCTCCACCACATCGCGAAGCCAGATCGTCTCGCGCTCGTGGTTCGGCACCTGGATGCCGACCGTGCTCTTGCCCGCCATCCGCTCGATCAGGATCGACTCCGCCGCCATCGCCAGGCACAGGTCATCTGCCAGCCCGGTCACGCGGCTGTACTTCACACCCGCATTCGGCCGGAACTCGAAGGTCGTCACCACCGGCCCCGGGTTGATCTGCGTCACCTGGCCGTCTACGCCGAATTCGGCGCACTTCTCCACCAGCACTCGCGCCTCGTCGCGCAGCGCGTCCTCGCGCACCGCGGCATGCTCCTCATTGCGGTAGAGCAGGCTGGAGGGTGGCAGCTTATAGCCGTGCACACTCTTTGCCGTCAGCGTTACCGTCTTTACGCTCTCGTCGGCCCGCTTGCCGAAGCTGATCGTCTCCGCTCGCGGCTCTGCGGCTGCCGCCGGCACAGGCGCGGCCGCAGCGGCAGGGAAGGGCACCACCTGTGCAGGCCTCGCACTCGCCTTGCCCGCTAGGGGTGTGCTCTTCTGCGCTGCGGCACGCTTAGTCTCCTCTACCCAGGCAAAGGCGTCCTCAGCCTCTGCGGGTGCCCCGGGTGTGCGTTCCGCCCAGTCGGCGATGCTGTTCTGCCGCGGCCCGCTCAGGTGGAGCTGCACCAGGTCTGAACCGGCCGCGTTCGGGTCCAGCAGCGCCTCGTGCAGATGGGTCTCCGCCGCCCGTTTCAGGTGCGGTGGCAGCGGTGCGAACTCCGGTGCCGGTGCTGCGTCCACATCTGTTCGCGGCATCTGCGCCCACATGGACCCGCTCCGCTCCGGTGTCTCCAACTTCTGCGCCCGATCCGGCCGGATGCCTTTCCGCCACCGGCTCCATCGCGCAAACAGGCCGCCCAGCAGCGTCGAACTCTTCGCGTTCGCCGCACCGTCCGCGGCCTTCTCTTCCTCTGCCCTCTGCCGCGCCATCTCGCGCTCGCGCCTCGTCTGGGACCGGGCTGCGGACTGCACGGACAACCGTCCTGAACGCCTGTCACGCCATTCCGCCCACCGCTCCACCAGCCGGCCCACAAATCCAATCCGGTGTGTCGCCCAGTCCTGTGCCGTATTGAAGGTGAACGTCGTCGAAAGATAGATCGACAGCAGAAACAGGAGCGCCACCACCACACACGCACCCGGCAGGTTCAGGTAGCGCACCAGCGTATCCCGCAGCACGATGCCCGCCACGCCTTCCACCGGCACGGCACCGCGCCAGCGAAGACTGCCCAGGGTCAGCGCCAGTGCCGTTGGCGCAAACAGCACCCATAGTGCCAGGCCGGCCGACCTCGCCACCGGCGACCCCTGCCGCCGCGAACGCATCCAGCACACCCCCAGCCGCCCCAGGTAGAGTGGCAGCGCGAACGCTGCGATCCCCATCCACTGCAGAAGGCCGTCGCTCACCGCCGCACCCAGCGGTCCTACCCAGTTCTTCACCGGCCTGCCCACGCCAGCCGGTACTACTGTATTCCAGGAAGCGTCCGCTGGCCGGTAGCTCACCATGGCCAGCAAAAGCAGCAGCGCAAGTACAAGGGCACTCAGGCCAAGCACCTCGTTCAGCCGGTGATTCCGGGTCGGTGTCATCTCCATCGGCAACGGCTTCATCGGTTTTGCCCCCATTGTTCCCAGCGCTCAGCAGACACAGACGCCATTGCACTTGATTCTCTCCCGGTCCCTCCCGGGTATCATCCCCAATCTTGGGGGGAACCCGTACGGGCAACCCGCCCCTTCCGCCAGCGCTCCTATGGCTCGGTACACCATGTCTCTGTGCTGCCCGCCCAGGTTCCTTCTCTCCCGTTTCCGGATCTGGGCAGAGGCAGCCAACAACCAAGGTTCTGATTCAAACCGCGGCGCTCCACGCCCGCATCCGTGAAAGGAAAGCACCATGGCAGAGCTTCTCAACGATACAAAGAAGGTCCTCAACGACGTGATTGAAACACTGGTCGACGGCCAGAAGGGCTTCCAGGACATCGGCGAACACATCAAGGACGCTACCCTCAAGCAGTTCTTTATGAGTGAGAGCCTGAAGCGCGCCCAGTTCCGTGGCGATCTGGAAGATGCCCTCCACAAGGAAGGTGTCCACGACGTGAAGAGCAGCGGCAGTGTCGCCGGTGCCATCCATCGCACCTGGGGCGACCTCAAAGCTCGTCTGACCAGCGACGATGGCACCCTGCTGGATACCGCCCTGCAGGGCGAGGACACCGCGCAGAAGAGCTACAGCGACGCCCTCAAGCACCAGCTGCCCAGCCCCATCCACCAGATGCTCAGCCAACAGGCGGCGCACGTCACCTCCTCCCACGACTACATCCAGGCCGCAGCGACGAGCCGCAAGTCCGCCTAGCACCTCACGATCGAGAAAGGAGGGTCACGCCTTGGCGTGACCCTCCTTTTCTTCCGATCGTGATCTCTACCGCCTGCCTCCCTGCGTGACTTTCCCGCCGGCGCCTCTAATCCACAGTCTCTCGCATGATGAATCACGAGGCTGCGAGCTGGCGGCCGGCTGATGGTGTACAGCCGTGGGAGACGCCCGGGTTCCGGACTCTATCCTGCAGATCTACGACACCATCAACAACCCTCGCCACATACGGATACCCTGAAGAGAATGCGCTTTCGCCTCTTCACCGCCGGACTCCTGCTGCAGTCCCTGCTTTACGTCGCCGGCGGCATCAATCACCTGCTGCATCCTGCCTTCTACACCGCGATTCTGCCGCCGCACTACCCGCATCCGCCCTTCTGGATCCATCTCACAGGCTGGCTCGAAATCCTGGGCGGCATCGGCCTTCTGCCGCGGCGCACACGCCGCGCCGCAGCCATCGGCATCATTGCCATGCTCCTCGTCTACCTTGACGTGCACGTCTCTATGCTGGTGCACGCGGACCGCTTCCGAGCTTTCCCCGCCTGGCTGCTGCTCGCCCGGATCCCGCTCCAATTTGTTCTGATTGCCTGGGCGTGGACCTGCAGCCGTCCGGCCCCGGATCCCATATCAACCTCGCAACTCACCTGAGTTTCTCCCGAGTCCTGCAGAAGCGGGATCTTCCGCTCAGCTGAGGGTAGGAAGGTGATTCGGACAGCGTGAGAGAGGAGGCCCGGCGGACCTACCCATGCATCCGCAGCCACACCAGCAGGCCAATGCCAAGCAGTATCCGGTACGCCGCAAATACCCCGAAGCCGCGCTTTCGCACCCATCCCAGAAACCACGCAACTACTACATAGGCCACCGCGAACGACACCGCCATGCCGATCGCCAGGACGATCCACCCATGTGTGTCCACTCGCAAGGGTGCCAGCGCCTCTGCGCCAGCCTCGGCCTTCCCGGGATGCAGCGCCTTCAGCAGTGAATATCCTGTGGCGACGATCATCGTTGGGATCGATAGAAGGAAGGAGAACTCCAGCGCCGACGCACGATCCATCCCTGCAACCTGACCAGCTGCAATCGTCGACATCGACCGCGATGTTCCGGGTACCACCGCACTGACCACCTGGCAGAGGCCAATCCAGACGGCCTGCCCAAGCGACATCTGCTCCACATGCGTCACCGGCGACACCCGCCGCGACGACCACGCGTCCACCGCCCACATCACAATGCCGCCGATCAGCAGAGCCAGCGCAATCACAGTCAGGTTCTCAAGATTCGCAGCGACCTTCTTTGTCAGCAGCTTCGCCGGAATCGCCGTGCACACAAAGGCGATCAGTGTCAGCGACACAGGATGTGTCAGGATGGTCTTCTCGCCGCGCTCGCCCCGCGGAAATGTCCGCAGCAGCCCGGTGATCCGGTGCGCGAACAGCAGGAGAAGCGCGAAGATGGCGCCGAACTGGATCACGATCGTGTACATCTTCCAGTACGGATCGCTCAACGGCACATGCAGCAGAGCCTCAAAGATACGCAGGTGCGCGGTTGAGCTCACCGGGAGGAACTCCGTAAGACCCTCGACGATGCCGAGGATTACGGACAACAGATAGTCATTCAAGCAGCGGCCTCAGAGGCGATTAGTCGCGGTCACTTCCGTACACCGCAATGCCTTGCTCCACCTTGTATACCAGACTGGCCGCACGTGCCGAGTAGTCGCTCGCCGGAAACCTGGACAGCATCCCGTCCCGTAACGCATGCGCGCGCGCCGCGGCCTGCTCGGCCTTCTTGCGGTTCTCCTCCGTCGTGTACATCGTCACCAGCACGCCTTGCCGGTACGCGGCATTCCATAGCGCCTCCGCGGTCTTCGGCCCGTCCGGGAACTGCGACGCATAGCGCTCGTACAGATCTGCCTCCATCGATGGACACTTCGGCAGGCCCTGCCAGTCACCGCACAGCTTTGCGTCGATCAGGTCGTACGCTGCCAGCGCCGCATATTTGCTGCCGGCCTGCTGCTTGACCAATCTCTTCAGTGCCTCGTCGTAGAGCTTAGGCCGCTCGCCCGGATCGGACGACTTTGCCGAGGGCAGGCTGCTCGCGTCGAACTTTTCCTCTTGCCAGCGGATGTCGGCCGAGCGCCACGCGCTCTCGCCTGCCACCGAAGAGTTCGGGAAGTACTCGGCAACGCGGCGGTAGAGCAGGTGCGCCGATCCGGCCGCGGCCTTGGGCGCATGCGGCTCTCCGGCCTGTGCCTCTGCAGTCGCCGCAGCACCGTAGAGCAGGCGGTCGCCGTTGGGCGTGGATGCGCTTACCACGCCCTTGTCGCGAATCCAGCCTGCGCGTGGCAGCACGGCCTCATCCACGGAGAACTCCGGCTCGTCGTCGCCGGTTCTCTCTTTCACGTCAGTGTTGGCGAAGACCTTCAGCCATGGGCCGGAACGGTCCGTCACCAGGACCTCGTGCCCTGGCGTGACGACCGAGACCTTCTGCGCATCCGCGTCGGGCGACACGTACACGTTGGCGGTGTGGATCACGGTTGCGCGCTCGTTGATAGGCGCTCGCTGCTGCGCACGTAGAAGACCAGGCAGAAAGACGGGAAACAGCAGAAGAGCCAGGCGCTTGCGCATAGTTGGATTAGACAACATGGGAGAGGAAACGCGTCACGCCTCCGCGGCGAGCAGTTCCTCCCGCAGGGCCGGATCGAGATTGCCGCCGCTGACGACCACAACTGTTTTGCGGGAGAAGGGCAGCGCATCGGCATGGAAGAGCGCAGCCGCAAGCGCAACGGCTCCGCTGGGTTCGGCGACGATGTCGGTCGCCATCAGGAAGATGCGTGTGGCTTGAAGAATCTCCTCCTCCGAGACGCTCACGATGCCGTCCACATACGCGAGGATGTGCTCGAAGTTGCGCCGGCCCAGGCTTTGGGTGCGCAGGCCGTCCGCGATGGTGCGGGTGGTCTCTGATCCCGGCCACTCGACGAGTTGCCTCGTACGAAAGCTCTCACGCGCGTCCGCGGCCAACTCCGGCTCCGCGGCCCAGACGGCCATGCTGGGCGCAAGCAGCTTGACGGCGGTCGCAATGCCGCTCAGCAGGCCGCCGCCACTGACCGGCGAAATCACCAGATCCGCATCCGGCACCTGCTCGGTAATCTCGATGCCGCACGTGGCCTGACCTGCGATGATCAGGTCGTCATCGTAGGGTGGGATCACGCTATAGCCGTGCTGCTGGGCAAGCTCTTCCGCGACGCGTTTGCGTTCAGTGCTGGCATTACCGACGATGACGACTTCGGCACCAAGCGCCAACGTTGCATCGCGCTTGATACGTGGCGCACCCTCCGGCATGACGACGACGGCTTTGGTGCCCAGCGCACGTGCGGCATACGCGACGCCCTGCGCGTGATTGCCGCTCGAGAAGGTGATAACGCCGCGCCGGAGCTGCTCCGGTGTGAGCGACGCGACCTTGTTATAGGCGCCACGCAACTTGAAGCTGCCAATGGGCTGTTCACTCTCAGCCTTGCACCAGATCTCTGCCGTCGGCAGATGCGGGAGGAAACCCGCAGCCCGCAATCGTGAGGGATCGATCCGGTGAACGCCGGTCCGCACCGCGATACCGGTGAGACGCGCCTGGGCGGCACGAATGGTATCCAGAGTGACGAGTGTCATCGCATCGCCTCGCTGCTCGATTCTTTCAGCCCCGGTGTTCCGCAGCGTGTAGGACGAGAGCCATGAAGTGAACCAGGCGAAGTTCATCGAGCATGCTCGGCTTCTTTGCCATATCCAAATGCGAGAGCACAGGGCTGACCAGCGCGGCCTGCAAAACGGCGGGCCGCAGCTCGCTGGCCATCCACAGGGTCTCCGGTGCCGGGATGATGTTGTCGGCCTCGCCATGGAGCAGGAAGACAGGCGTCGTGATGTCCCGCAGGTGCGCCTCCGGTGAGAGACCATCCATCTCGCTCCGGTGACGCTGTGACGAGGTTTCCAGCAAGGCGCGTGTTCCGGAAGAGCCGGCATCCATCAGGTGCAGAGCCTCCACCTGCTGCGCGGGCGAGAGATGCTTCATGGCTGACGCCTCGGCATCCTTGTCTTCATACAGGTGTGCCCGGAGTACATCGCGGATAGCCGCTGTATCCGCTGCCGGCACGAACTCCTCGACATGCTCATACTCCAGCACCAGCGGGCCATACTCGTGCGCCGGCAGCAGCTCGACTGAGCCGTCTGGGCGTACGGCCTGACCGGTTCGATAGTAGGATGCGACGCGGTCCATCGCGCCCTGCGAACCCACGGCAAAGACGAGCTTCATGCTGGGACGGAAGCGCGCGTCGGCCGCGGCGACCAGAGCCAGACCGCCGGAGAAGCTGAGGCCCATAACGCCGACTGGCTGGCGTTCGCTCTGCGCGAACCATGTGGCAGACTGGCCGATGACCTCAACCGAGCGCTCGCCGACGCGATAGTCCTTGATGTCCGGCAGTTCCGGCGTGAGCACGTTGAGGCCGCAGCCAGCCATGGCGGCTGCGAAGGTGACCAGCCGGGGCTCGTCCATACCAAGATGGTGTACACCGTGGAAGACGACCAGCCCGGGGGCCTCCGGATGGTTGCGCGGAGCATACAGCCGTGCGCGTACCGGTCCGGCAGAGGTGCCAAGGGTGGTGCTGCTTACCGCGAGGGGCTCCGTGGCAACCGACCGCAGCAGAGGAGGAAGCGCTTCTCCGCTGACCGTCTTCAGAACGGCCAGCGCCTGGAGGTGTGTGCGCGTGAAGGGCCACGCAAGCAGACCGAGCAGTAAAAGCGCTGTGGCCAAGAGTGAAAACTGAACACGACGGTAGGCAAGCCTGCGGCGCGCGCTCCGGTATCGCGAGCGCCACAGACTTGCCCCCGCGGCAGCGACGCCGGTCTGCCGTGGGTCTCTACCAGTACGCGCCCGGCGCGCAGCGCGCCGGCGAAGCCGATGTATCAAGCGTGCTCAACCTCAGGCGGGTAACGCCAGTATTTCAAATCTCGAGGATGACCGGCATGATCATGGGCCGGCGCGCGGAACTCTTTTGAATCTGCCGCTTCAGTTCACCGCGGATTTTCTCCTTCATCAGCATCCAGTCGCGCCTTTCCTCGATAGACGAGCTTTCCAGGGTGCGCGCGATCGTGTCCCGCGCCTCGCGAAGCATCCCCTGCTCATTGACGGCGAAGCCGCGCGTCACGATCTCCGGCTGACCCTGCTGGCGTCCGCTCATCTTGTCGATGGTGATGATGGCAAGTACCAGGCCGGCTTCGCTGAGGTGCTTGCGGTCGCGGATAACGATCTCCTCGACGACGTCGGTGGTCGAACCGGAATCGATGAGAACGCGTCCACTGTTGACCTTGCCTGTCTTGGCCACGGTTGCGGATGTAAGCTCGAGCACTTCGCCATCTTCCAGCAGCACCGTCTTTTCCGGGATGCCGGTCCCGATGGCGATCTCCACGTGTTGCGTCAGGTGGCGGTAGTCGCCATGGATAGGCACAAAGAACTTGGGACGGAGCAGGTTGATCATAAGCCGCAGCTCTTCCTGGCTGCCGTGGCCGCTGACGTGGATCATGCCGGAGTGACCGTCGTCGTGGATGACCTTTGCCCGGCGGCGGTACAGATGGTCGATGACGTTGTAGATCGCCTTTTCATTGCCAGGGATAACGCGGGAGCTGAGCAGCACAGTGTCGCCGGGCTCGATCTTGGCGTACTTGTGATTGTCCACGGCGGCCCGGCTGAGTGCGCTCATCGGCTCGCCCTGTGTGCCGCTGATCAGGACACATACCTTCTCCGGCGCGATGTCGCGCAGCTGGCTTGAGTGAATGATGAGCCCGGGCGGCGGATTGAGGTAACCGAGATCCTGGGCGATCTCGGCAGAGTTATCGATGGAACGGCCGATGAGCGCCACCTTGCGGCCATGCTTCTGAGCAAGTTCCATGGCAATGCGCATGCGATGGATCGAGGAGGAAAAACAGGAGAAGAAGAGACGGCGCTCCGCGCGTGCGAAGATCTCGTCCAGCCGTGGCCGCACGGCGAGTTCGCCGGGAGTATAGCCAGGCCGGTCGCAGTTGGTGGAGTCCTGCAGCAGCAGGAGCACGCCTTGCTTGCCCAGCTCTGCAAAGGCATGCAGGTCGAAGGGCTTGCCATCGGGAGAGGCGAGATCGATCTTGAAGTCGCCGGTATGGACGATGGTGCCCACCGGTGTCTTGATGGCGAGCGCGACACAGTCCACCAGCGAATGCGTGACGCGGATGGGCGAAACGGTGAACGGCCCGATGGTGAAGCTTTCGCCCGGCAGCATCTCGATCAGGTCGGCGTCATCCAGCAGCTTGTGCTCTTCGAGCTTGCCCTCGACGTAGGTGAGGGTGAACTCAGTGCCGTAGACGGGCACCTTGAGCTCGCTCAGGATCCATGGAAGGCCGCCGATGTGGTCCTCATGGCCGTGGGTCAGCAGGATG
Source organism: uncultured Terriglobus sp. (assembly GCA_964246865.1). Taxonomy (GTDB): domain Bacteria; phylum Acidobacteriota; class Terriglobia; order Terriglobales; family Acidobacteriaceae; genus Terriglobus. The sequence continues at coordinate 31,125 of CAXTSF010000001.1, read as the reverse complement.
GCACGGACCTTCTCGCGGTTCTCGATGAGGTAGGTGATGTCGGGTACGACGATGTCGACGCCGAGCAGCTCGTCTTCCGGGAACATGAGGCCGGCATCGATGACGAGGATGTCATCGTTCCACCGGACTGCCATACAGTTCATACCGAACTCGCCGAGACCGCCCAGCGGAATAATCTTCAGAGTGTCATTAGCCATGAAGCTTCCATGCTAGCAGTGTGGCGGCACGATCCGCTTGATCTCGCACAGGCGCCGGCCGGGGATCGGCATCAGCGAACAAGGTCTTCCAATGTGGTGGAAAGGTCCGTTTTGTCGTCGCGGTACTTCACGATCATGGCTGCGTACAGGCTGAGCCCCTCTGCAGAGCCACGGGTGATGGCGCGCGCCCCCGGGACGACGACGGCTCCCGCGGGGATGACGAGCGGCATCTCCGCGGTGGCGCGCAGCACGGTGTTGTGCACCAGGTCGTATACCGGGGTGCCGCGAGTCAGGATGGTGCCTGCCGCAAGGACGGCACCGGTACGCACCACTGTGCCCTCGTAAATGCCGGTGTTGCCGCCGATCAGGACATCATCTTCCAGAATGACAGGAGAGGCGTTTACCGGCTCGAGAACACCGCCGATCTGCGATGCAGCGGAGAGGTGGACCCGCTTACCCACCTGGGCGCAGGAGCCGACAAGCGCGTGCGAATCGACCATAGTGCCCTCGTCCACATAGGCACCGATGTTGATGAACATGGGCGGGGCGCAGATGACGGACCGGGCGACGAAGCAGCCACTGCGGATGGATGAGCCGCCGGGGACAATGCGGACACCGTCCTCAGGAGTGAAGGTGCGAGGGGGAAGCGTGTGCTTCTCGACGAAGGCACCGGACCCCATCTCGACCAGAGTGCCGAGACGAAAGCCCAGGAGAATACCGCGCTTGACCCAGGCGTTGACGCGCCAGCCGAGCGGATGGGAAGGATCGGGTTCCGCGGAGCGGACCTCGCCCGATTCGAGGGCAGAGCGCAGATCATAAAAAGCGGCGAGCGCGTCACGATCCCCGGCGGCCTCGGGTCCAAGGGAAGAAGCTGG
>CAXTSF010000001.1:27046-30043 GCA_964246865.1 uncultured Terriglobus sp. | reverse complement strand
CTCCCGAAGCGCGTGTTGAGTCATAGGGCCAAGTCTAACAAGGGCCTGATTGCTCGCGTGGGCGATGCCTAGAAGACGCGCAGATCGCCGCCCGGGGCAGGTGCGTGGACGAGCAGGCCGAGCTCGCCGGCAACCGTCTCCAGTTTGCGCCGGGTGACGTAGGTGACGGCTGTCATAGGCAGCCGGAGATGATCGCTTTGCAGCTTGCCCATGGCGCGCAGCACGGCTTTGACCGGCGCGGGGTTGGGCTCCGCGAAGAGGGCCTGCACAAGGGCGTGGGTGCGGCGGGCGTACCCGCGCGCCTTGGTCCAATTGCCTGCGGCAGCAGCGCGGATCATGGCGGAGATCTCCACGGGGATGACGTTGGAGGCGACAGAGACAAGGCCGGAGCCGCCGGCGGCAAGCACAGGGAGCGCGAGATAGTCGTCGCCACAGAGCACGGCGAAGTTGCGGGGCAGGTCCGCAAGCAGGGCAGTGATCTGTGCGAGATTGCCACTCGACTCCTTGATGCCGATGATGTTTTCGATCTCGGCGAGCCGGCTCACCGTTTCAGGTTCCAGGTTGGCCGCGGTGCGTCCCGGGATGTTGTACAGGAGCACAGACTTGTCACTCGCGGCGCGCGCGATCGCCTCGAAGTGCAGGTACTGCCCCTGCTGCGTGGGCTTGCTGTAGTACGGGTTTGCGGTGAGGATGCCGGTGAGGCCCCGGATACGGCAGAGCGCGCGTACGCGCCGGACGGCCTCGGCCGTGGAGTTGTGGGTGCAACCGGCGAAGACGGGTACGCGGCCGGCTGCAGTGGCGATCACAATCTGGACGACGGTGTTGGTCTCCTCGTCGGAGAGGGTGGCGGCCTCTCCGGTGGAACCGCACGGTACAAGAAAGTCGACGCCACTCTCAATCTGCCAGTGCACGATGGCGTGCAGGGCGGCTTCGTCCACACTCCCATTGGCGCGGAACGGAGTGACGAGTGCGGTGCCGAGGCCTGCGAGAGCGGGGGTGGGTTCCATTGCCGGAATGAGTGTATCGCCTTTCGAACGGAACGGCTCAGTGGGCGCGTGTGTGCGCCTGCAGCCTGCGTGCACCGAGCCCGGGCAAGATCCAGACCAGCGTCACCAGTACATCCAGGGCGAGCGCGGCGTGAGGCAACCGGAAGGTGAGTGGGATCGCGAGAAGGTACAGGAGCACACTTAGAAGGTGCTTGTTTGCCTCGGACTTGTCGCTGGTGCTGAGTTCGCCCGAGCTCTGCTGCAGGCGCATGATGGTGTGGCGCAGGAGAAAGAAGCAGCTGCCGGCAAGCAGCAATGCAAGGGTGTAGAGCAGGGTGGAAAAGGAGTCAAAGTGCTTCTCGCCGATGTAGTCCGTGAAGAACGGCAGCAGGGACAGCGTGAAGAGAAAGATGAGATTGGCCCACAGGACGCCGTAGCTGACCCGCTCGGAGCGGCGGGCCAGCGCGTGATGGTTGATCCAGTAGATGCCGACCATCAGGAAGCTGAGCAAGTAGATGCCGATGCGGGGAGCGACGAGAAGCAGGCCGGGGAATCCGTCCTCCCGCGGCACATGCAGCTCGAGCACCATGATGGTCACAATGACCGCGATCACGCCGTCGGAGAAGGCCTCCAGGCGGGTCGTGTTCATGGTGCCGGAGCTCATGTCACCTGGCCCAGTCGCCGTTGTGCATCAGCGGTTCGCGGCTTCCGTCCGCGAGAATGCCGTCGACACTCACCTCTCCCGAGCCGATCATCCAGTCGACATGGATCAGGCTGGTGTTCGCACCGCGGGCGCTGAGGGCAGCTTCGTCCAGCGATTCGCCATCGCGTATGCAGGTGGCATAAGCCTGGCCGAGAGCGATGTGGCTGGCGGCGTTCTCGTCGAAGAGCGTATTCCAGAAGAGCAGGCCGCTTTGAGCGATGGGAGAGTTGTGCGGGACGAGAGCCACCTCGCCCAGGCGGCTCGCGCCCTCATCGACGGAGATCAGCCGCTGCAGCGCTTCCTGCCCGGCGGTGGCGTGCGCCTCGACGATTCTGCCGTCCTCAAAGCGTACGCGAATGTTTTCGATAAGCGTGCCCTGATGCGAGAGCGGCTTCGAGGCGCTCACCGAGCCTTGAACACGGTCTTTGTGCGGCGTGGTGAAGCACTCCTCAGTGGGTATGTTGGGATTGCAGAAGATGCCGTTGCCGGAGGTGCTGCCGCCCCCTGCCCAGAGGTGGTCGTCGGCGAGGCCAACGGTCAGGTCCGTTCCAGGACCGCTGAAGTGCAAGGCGGAGAAGCGCTTCTGATTGAGCATGGCGACGCGCCGCATGAGGTGCTCTCCGTGGAGCTTCCAGTCGGCGATGGGATCGTCGCCGGTAATGCGTGAGGCGAAGAAGATGGCCTCCCAGAGGGCGTCGACAGCCTCGGCGGGCGGCATGGCCGGGAAGACCAGCCGGGCCCAGGCGGGCGTGGCACCGGCGACTTCCGAAAGGCTGGGTTTGCACGGGCGATCCCCAAACGGGCAGCGCCGCTCCGAAAGGCTTCGGCGATGCCATGCGCCAGCCACTCCGCAGCCGTGTCGAAGCTTGCGTCCGGAGCGCAACGATAACGAGCCAGGGCGCATTCGTCATCCGAGAGCAGCGTCGTGACGATGTGTGCGCCGGCACGGTAGGCGTGCTCGGTAACGCGGCGCACCAGCGGTAAATGCTCCGTGTCCGCCGAGAGCACGACCTGCTGACCAGGCTGCAGGTTGAGACCGACCTTGATCGCAACCTCTGCAAGGCGGTCGAGTTTGTCCTGGTGCGAGAGCGTCGCGAAGGCGGGGGCGAGATCGGCAAGGGCGGGCATGGTGTCTCCTCAGAGAGGCTAGAGCTGCGGGAAGATTTCGCGGAAGTCGTAGGTGCCCTCGCGGCCTGCGAGCCACTCGGCGGCGCGGACGGCACCCTCGGCAAAACCGCGGCGCGAGAAAGCTTCATGCGTGAGAACGAGCCGGTCTGCGTCACTCCTCGCCTCGAGTACGTGCACGCC
>CAXTSF010000001.1:0-27036 GCA_964246865.1 uncultured Terriglobus sp. | reverse complement strand
GACGTCGCCTTCGCGATTGGAGACGATATCCACCTTGCCGATGCTGCTCGTGGCCTGCTGAAGATTGAGTGCGGTGCCTGAGGGCGCGTCTAGCTTGGAGCTGTGGTGCGTCTCCTCGATGTGAAAGGTGTAGCCGGCTCCGGCGAGCGACTCTGCCATGTGCTCGGCGAGCTGGAGCATGACCTGAACGCCGATGGAGAAGTTGCTGCCAAAGAGCAGGCCCGCGCCTCGGCGCTGAGCGAGGTTGCGCATGTCCTGCAGACTGCTGTACCAGCCTGTGGTGCCGACGACGACCTTCGCCCCGTTCGCAAGGCAGGCGCGCAGGTTGGTGACAACCGCTTCCGGCGTGGTGAAGTCGAGAATCACATCGAAGCCGGCGATGAAGGGGGCCGTAAGGGCGGAGCCGTTCGGGTTCTCCTTTGCATCCAGAACGTGAACACCGTGACCGCGCTCGGCCGCGACCTCGGCGACCAGCTTGCCTGTTTTGCCGTGCCCTAGAACCAACATGCGCATAGTGTGGCTACTCCCTGGATGTGTGTAAGACGGTTGGCTTTTCACGGGCGCTCGCTTCCGCGTCGCGATCCTTGCGATCGAAGACGGCTTCATCCGGATCCGCGAAGAAGACGGCGTGAAGGGAGCGGACAGCCTCCTCCGCATCCTCCTCGTCAATCATGAAGCTCATGTTGATCTCGCTTGCTCCCTGCGAGATCATGCGGACATTGACGTGCTGAATGGCTGAGAAGACCTTGCCAGCGATGCCGTTATGGCCCCGGATATCTTCGCCGACCATGCAGATGAGCGCCTTGTTGCTCTCATACTTTACGTCGGCGATGCGGGAAAGATCGTCCGCAATGGCGGGCAGGCGGTCGCTGGTATCGACGGTGACGGAAATGGAGACTTCGCTGGTCGAGACCATGTCGATGATGACCTGATGCCGGTCGAAGACGTCGAAGACCGCCTTGAGGTATCCGTGCGACATCAGCATGCGGCTCGCAACGATGTCCACGATGGTGAGCCGGCGCTTGACCGCGATGCACTTGAAGGGGGAACGGCAGGGCGGCGCGACGGCTGTGATCCGCGTGCCTTCGTTGCTGGCATTGCGCGAGTTGAGCACCAGGACGGGGATGTTCTTCTGCACAGCCGGGAGAATGGTTGCGGGATGCAGGACCTTGGCACCGAAGTAGGCGAGCTCCGCAGCCTCTTCAAACGAGATCGCCTTAACCCGGAGAGCATCGGCGCAGATGCGCGGATCGGTCGTCATGATGCCGTTGACGTCGGTCCAGATCTCGATGGCTCCGGCGTACAGACCGCCACCGGCCAGCGCCGCGGAGAAGTCGCTCCCACCACGGCCGAGGGTAGTCGTGATGCCTCGGCTGTCCGAGCCGATGAAGCCTGCCATCACGGGTACCTGACCGGAGTCAATCAGCGGCAGAGCATGCGTGGCGAGCCGCTCTGCGATGGCGGCCTCCTGCGGAATAGCCCGGCCGTAGTGGTCGTCCGTAACGATGCACCTGCGTGCGTCCAGGTGCACACCGGAGAGACTCTCCTGCGCGAAGAGTGCGGCAACCAACCTGCTGGAAAGCTGCTCGCCGAAACTGATGACCAGATCGGTGGTGCGGGCGGTGAGTTCGCCAACAGCGCTGATGCCGCGCAGGAGGTCGTCGAGCTTGTCGAACTGCGTGTTGAGCAATACCTCCATGGGCGCGTAAAGATCGGAGTGAAGCAGGGCAGCGGCGGTGTCGAGATGGCGTGAACGCAGGCGTGCAGCGAGCGCAAGGGCCTCCGTGCGCTTTCCATCGCCAGAGGCCCCCGCGGCGACCAGCAGCTGATCCGTGACCCCTGCCATGGCGGAGACCACAACGAAAGGTTTGAAACCTCTCTCGCGCCGGCCACGAACGATGCCGGCGGTGCGGCGCATGGCGGCGGCGTCTTCGACGGAGGTGCCGCCGAACTTCATAACGACGATGTCTTCCCGCATGGTGCTCACGCGCGGCTATCCGCAAAGGCAGGGAGCGCCGACGGGAGCTTCCCGAGCCTGGCAAGCACCTCGGCATTCAAGACAGCTGCGCCCGCGGCACCGCGCACCGTGTTGTGGCTGAGCAGAACAAACTTCCAGTCGAGCAGGCCGCAGGGCCGCAGTCGTCCAATGGTGACGCTCATGCCGTTTTCACGCATCACGTCGAGCCGCGGCTGGGGCCGGTCCACGCCCTCGTGGTAGACGACGGGATGCTCGGGCGCGGAGGGTAGACGGTGCGACTTCAGGGGCTGAAACCCATTCCATGCGGCCAGCACCTGCTCCCGTGTTGCCGGCCTTTGAAGCTTGATGCTCACGCATTCGGTATGGCCGTCCACCACGGCGACGCGGTTGCAGTGGGCGGTCATGCGAGCGGCGAGAGGCTCGATGCGCGAAGAGTGGAGACGGCCGAGCAGCTTGAAGCACTCCTCCTGCAGCTTCTCCTCCTCACTGCGGATGTAGGGAATGACATTGCCAAGGATGTCGAGCGAAGGCACACCGGGATAGCCGGCACCACTGACCGCCTGAAGTGTACTGACGAAGAGGCTCTCGATGCCGAAGCGCTCCTCGAGTGGCTTGAGCGCAAGCACGAGGCCGATGGCGCAGCAGTTCGGGTTCGTAACGATGTAGCCGCCGCTGTTCTTGCGTGAGGTTTGCGTCTCCAGAAGAGCGAGATGATCGGCATTCACCTCGGGAACGGTTAGAGGCACGTCCGGCGACATGCGAAATGCACTGGAGTTGGAGATGACGGCGCATCCTGCGGCGGCAAAGCGGGGCTCGAGATCGCGCGCGACCTCCGCATCCAAGGCCGCGAAGAGGATAGGCGGCAGGTCCTCGGGATAGCTCCCCGGCATGTTTGACTGCAGCACCATCCCTGCGATCTGCCGGGGCAGAGGCGTGTCGAGCTTCCACTGGCAAGCCTCGTCGTAGCGCTTGCCGGCGGAGCGGTCGCTGGCTGCCAGCCACGTGATCTGAAACCAGGGATGTTGGTGCAGCATTTGGATGAAGCGCTGACCGACCGTTCCAGTTGCACCAAGAATGCCGACCCTGCGTCGTTCCATTCGCTCCGCGTACTCCCGTTGTTACCCATGAGGATAACGCACTGTGCCGTCTGAAGGCCGTTCCGAGCAGATGAGGAAGGCTGCCTAGAGATCGCTGCTGCGGCGCCGCCGGAACTGTGATCCTCCGAAGCCACCCCAGGCAAGCACAAGCGCAACGGCATGGATGAGGAACCAGCCACCGACGCCCGCGTCGTTGTAGATCATGAGCAGGATGAGGATGCGTGGAACCAGAAGAGCCGCGAGCAGCGGGATAATGCCTATGACGTGGTAGGGCCCGGTCTGGCTGCCGAGCCAAAGCACCAGGAGCGAGATCCGCGGCAGAAAGAGGCTGAGCACGAGAAACCAGAAGGGCAGCAGGTGACTGGTGAGCGTGAGCGCGTAGGTGTGCATAGTGGGATCTTAGGGCCGCGTGAAAGCGATGTTGACCGGCGTTGCCTGCTGTGCCGTTACCGTGACGGGCACTTCGCGGCGGCCGAGCTTTTCCTGCACTACTTCAAGCGTGTACGTGCCAGCGGGCAGGCCGGGGATGGTGAATCTTCCGTCCGCGCCTGTGACGGCGAAGAAGCTGTTTGGGCTGACATTGACGAAGGCATTCATCCAGGGATGATTATTGCAGCGGACGGGAAGCATCTCCTCCGGATCTCTGAAAGGGACGCCTTCCGGTTTTGCGCCGGGACCCTGGGACACATCCACACTGCGATTGCCGACCTGCACCGGCATGGTGTGCACATTATGCATGGTGCTGTCAGAGTTGTGGAACTCGACGGTGCCGCCGGCAGGTACGGCTACGACGTGCGGCAGAAAGCGGCAGCCCTTCTGGTCGACGACGACGACCGGTGCCGTCGATACCGGTGCCAGGCGGGGCGCACCTTTCACATAGATGTAGACATTCGCGAGATGCCCATGATCACTCACGATCTGCTCGGCGTCGTTCTCGCCGGCAAAGGTGCAGGCCGGGTCCTGGCTCATGTCGATGACGACCTTGGCAGGTGCCGGGCCCGTGAGGCTAACGACGCCGGTAACCGAGCCCGTAGTTGCAGGGGCGGGCGCGGCGTCATAGTGAGCAGCGCCCCTCTCCGTGGCCGAGGATGAGGCTGATTTCGATTTACATCCGGTCGCCATACCCAGCAGCAACAGCGCGAGCGGGCCGTACAGGGCTTTTCTGGTCATAGGCATGGGATGCGTGATGGCGGCCCGTGGCTTGATGGCTTGCAACAGCTGCTCCGTCTCCCGGATCTATTTTCTCTTTGCGGGAGCGAGCAGGTCTTCCAGCTCCGCCTTGAACTCACGCACATCCTTGAAGTCGCGGTACACAGAGGCGAAGCGGATGTAGGCCACGGTATCGAGCTCTTTCAATCGCGCCATGATCATCTCGCCGACCTCTGCGGTGGTGCGCTCGCGTTCCGGGGAGTCCACAACGTAACTCTCGGTATCATCGACGATCTTCTGCAGCTTGCCGGTGGATACTGGGCGCTTCTCGCACGCATGCAGAAGCCCGCTGAGCACCTTCTGCCGGTCGAACTTTTCGCGGCGGCCGTCCTTCTTGACGACCATGTAGGGGATTTCGTCAATGCGCTCATAGGTGGTGAAGCGCTTGCCGCAGCTTTCGCACTCGCGCCGGCGGCGGATGGAGTCGGCATCCTTGCTCTCGCGGGAGTCGACGACGCGGTCCTGCGCGAAGCCGCAGAAGGGGCACTTCACGGCAGCACCTCGGCTTCGGCCTCGGCACGCCGTCCGAGCTGGCCCAGGCTGACGTGGTCCGCGCGTGCGTAGAGCAGGCCGACGGGAATGATGGACAGTGAAGTGACGATGAGCAGGAGCGCGCCACAGGCCGTCGCAGACTCAAGCGGCGTGCCGTAAAAGGTGTGCATCACGGCTGCCGTGGTGGCAATCTGCGTAAACCAGCCTAGAAATGGGAGCTGCAGCAGCGAGCCGCCGATGGATGCGGCCATGAGCAGCATGGCGTGCGAGAAGGATAGATGGGCGAGACTGGGTGTGGCGACAAAGGCGTTTGCCGTAACCACATACGTGCTGGCGATCATGCACCACATAAGCAGGCTGAGCCCTGCGGTGACGGCAAACTCGCCAAAGGAGCCGATGGCGTTCAGGCCCTCGCGGAAGGCGAGCAGCCGCTGCTCCGCCGTCTCGGCAAAGGCAGGGGAGAGCCGCGCGAGTGCCGAGCGTATACGTCCTGCAACGGCGACACCGGAGACGCGCATGGATACAGCAAAGCCGGCCAGCAGCAGCGTCCCCGCCAGGCTGCCGATACCGACGCGAACGAAAATCTCATGGTGGGGCAGGGAGCGCGGCGCGAAGGCGAGCGCGGAGGAGAACACGAGCGCTGCCGCACCCAGGTCAAACATGCGCTCGATCGTGTAGACCGCAATCTGCAGCGCAAGTGGCAACCGTGTTTTTTGTGCCACGAGATACGGCCGGGAGAGATCGGCCAGACGGCCAAAGAGCGACACCGCCGTGAAGCCGGCAAACTGCGTGCCGAGAAGCGACAGGAAGGGGAGCCGCCGGTGCCGCCGGAGAAAATAAACCCAGCGAATGGAGCGTGCAAAAAAGGTGAGATAAATGAGCGCGATGCCGGCGAGGATACGTGCTGGATCCGCCTGACGAACCTGCTGAAGGCACGACCGGAAATCGAAGGACACGCCGTTTCGTGCGGCTACGGCAATGCCGGCTACCAGCAGCAGAGCAAGAAAGGCAAGAACGAAGTTGCGCCTGTTCATCGTGCAGGCAGGCTTCCGGCAGTGGCATACAGGCCGGCCGCCGCGGCGCGCTTTGCCTCTTCCGCGCGTTCGGCGGTCACACGCCGGTTGAACTCGCGAATGATGCGGGCGACATAGCTTCGGGTTTCACGGAAGGGCGGCACACCGTGGTACCGGTCCACCGCTGCAGGACCCGCGTTATACGCGGCGAGGGCAAGGGCAATGTCTTCGTGATAGCGCGTGAGCAACGCATCCAGATAGGCAGATCCGCCGCGCAGGTTGTCCTCGGGAGCGAAGCTGTCCCGGACACCGAGCTCTTTCGCGGTTGCCGGCATCAGCTGCATGAGGCCCTGCGCGCCTGCACGGGAGATGGCGTGGCTGTGGCCGCCGCTCTCCGCCTGCACAACACTCGAAAGAAGAGCGGCGCGAAGCCGGTGCTCTCCGCTGGCAGTGGCGATCAGCTCCGGCAGGGAAGCAGCGCCCGACAGCGTCGGTGTGGGCAGCGCCGCCATCGCCTGTACAGCGGGGAGGGGCACCGAGGAGACGATCGACAGGATGTCGACTTCCAGGTAGTTTTCGGGCGAGCCTGCAAGATACAGGCGGACGCGGTCCGCGGATACCTGCTCCTGGCGGGTGCAGTCGACGCTGAACCCGGTTTGCAGCAGAACACGCTCGAGGGCGTATGCGCTCCATGGAAACAGGGATGCGAGCGCCAGTGCCCATGAGAGGCAGACGAACCGGGGCCTGGGCGGAGCGAAACGCATGGCCCTAGGCTAACACTGCCCGCTGCGTGCGCGGTGCATCGGCGATTGCGCTCTCGATGGCTTCGGCGACTGCATCGTCATCGTGGGAGGCCCCGATCTCCCAGCCTTCATCCTCCGCCATGTTGAGCAGATCGTCAGGCGCATTTCGCATGAGCACCGCACGGCCGGCGATCCTGAGCATGGGCACATCATTCCAGTTGTCGCCAATGGTCATGATCTCGCCTGGCAGGATACCCTGCTGTTCCGCCAGACGAAGCAGACCCGCGCCCTTTGAGCTGCCCCTGGGCAGAAGATCAACAATGCAGAGATCCCGTCCCGGATATTCAGTGCGGTAGACATCGATGAGGTCGCCCGCAGGACTGGTGCCCAGTGCGGCTTCCGCCATATCCATGCGATCCATGGTGCCGCACAGCATCGCCTGGATCGGCTGCATGGCTTCCGGTCCGGCCAGGATGGATTCGATCGGGACGACTCTCCGTATGTACGCGGCATTTGCCTCAATCCACGCGCGTATGCTCGCGTGCAACTCATCGATCCGCTCAAGAACGAGTGCGCCATGGGTGTCCTCGCCATTGGGGGTAACGAGATCAAAGGTGAGCACAAGTGCGTCGCGAAAGGCGGACAGTGTCCGGCAAAGGAGCCGGGCTGTTTCCAGCGACATGGACTCACGGAAGATCAGGTCCGCGGAGATGCGGCGTGCAACCGTGCCATTGGAACTCAGCACAATGTCGCTTGCGTCCATGGAGAGTTGCTGGAGGACGCGCATGGCATAGCTGTGCCTGCGGCCCGTTGCGATCACTACCTGCACACCGGCAGACTTTGCCGCGTGCAGCGCCTGCAGGTTGCGCTCCGTAACGATGCCGCTCGAGTGAATCAGTGTCCCATCCAGATCGATGGCAACCATGCGGATGGGCATCGTTACTCCAACACTTCCGCTACTGCCGTGCGAGAAGAGGAGCGTGTGGTGAGGACGAATGCGGAGCCGAGGATGAGCATGCCGCCGAGCCAACCGCTGACACCTAAACGCTCGCCGTTGAGCGACATACCAAGAGCGGAACCCACCACGGGCTCCATGTTGAGCAGGACACCAGCCTCGGACGCGGGTACGCGGGTAAGCCCCCAGTTCCAGAAAACCGTCGTGGCTGCGGTGCAGAGCAAACCACTCGCCACAAGTGCCGCCCAGGCACGCCCGGAGATGCCGTGCACCGGCGGCAAACCGTTCCGGAGAAAGGTCCAGACAGCGAGCATCGCTGTACCAAGGGTGACGCTGCTGGCACTGACCACCAGGGCCGAATGGCGCTCCATCAGGCGATTGTTCGTAATGATCCACACAAGCGAGATCAGGAGCGAGAACACAATCAGGGCATCTCCCGGAAGGCTTGCATGAGTGTCTGTGTCTGTGCCGCCACCGAAAGCGATGGAGCACGCGCCTAACGTGGATGCTGCGAGAGCGGCCCAGCCGGCCGCATCCAGACGCTCGCCCAGAAACAGCGCAGCTCCCGCGGCTAGGATGACGGGCATCGTGCCCACCATCAGCGCAGCATGGGCAAGCGAGGTGAGCGCGAGGCCGTGGAACTGAATCAGAAATTGCAGCGGAATCCCGAAGAAAGCCCCAATCGTGAGTGTGCGCCAGTCCGGTGCCGAAAAGGAGGGCCGGACGGAGACGAGGATCGGCAGCAAGGCGATTGCCGCAAAGAGGAAGCGATAGAAGACCATGTTCGGAACGGACATCTCGCGTAGCGCGATCTTCCCAAAGAAGAACCCCAGACTCCATAGGGTGGCTGCCGCAGCACAGGAGGTAAAACCGAGGCTCCGCTGCTGTGCGGGTGAGGACATCTTAAGACTGTCGCATACTACGGAGCCGCTCTTGCCGTGCAGGAAGTGCCATGTTCAGGCGGCACACAGGTGCTACCATCCGCTTTCACGGAATGCAGCCGCGCCCGGCTTCAGGCGAAAGTACCCGCGATAAGATGGTGGCTACCCGTATGAGCCGATTCTCCTTACGCTCTTCAGGCCGACTCCTCCTGCCCTTTATGCTCGCCGCGGCATCGCGGGTCTCGTTCGCGGAAAGAGCGGCGGCCACACCTGCGCCTCAGGTGTTGAGTCTTCTTCCGATCGGGTACAAGCCGGTAGTCTCTCCCATGCTGCTTCGCGAAGGTTTCAGCACGGTCACGGTCGATTTTGTGGATAGCAGTCACGTGCTCGTGACCTTTGCAGAACGCAAGCTGGTGCCGCGCCTGCCCGGGCACGAGGTCAACCATCCGGACCGGTTGATCAAGGCTGTCGTGCTGCACCTGCCAGACGGCAAGGTGGAACGCGAGACCGAATGGCGGGCGCACGACATGGGCCGCTACGTCTGGAAGCTGCGCGGTGACCAGTTTCTGGTCCGCACTGAAAACACCCTGCACGTCATGAATGCGCTGCGTGATGGGCCGCAGGAAGACCGGTTGGAGCGCAAAACACTGATGCAGATGCCCGGTACGGTGGAGAGTGTGCAGGTGAGTCCATCCGGCGACCTGTTGCTGGTGGAGTTTTCAGCGGCGAAGCACACCGGTGATGATCCGCATGCGCCAGCGCCGGAGTTTCCTGTTGCGGCAGCGTTCTATGCACTGGAGGACACCCCTGGTAAGCCGGGGGAGGTGCAGCTTCGTCAGCGGGGTCTGGCGAAGTCTCACAACCTCTTCAGCATGGCGTTCACCTCCTTTGGCATCCTGGAAACTATCCGGGAGGACCGGCAGCACTGGGGCTTCGATTTCCATCCGTTTGCCGGTGGCGTGGATACATTGGCCGGGTTTACCTCGACCTGCAAGCCGGAATCTTACTTTGTGAGCGAGGGAGAGTTCTTCGCGGCTGGATGCCGGGGTGGCGACGACCGAAGACTGCTTGCCGGATTCAACCTGCTGGCTGAGCCGAGCTGGGTGTTCACGACGAACGATCCACCGGCGTGGCTGGCCTTCCAGGCTGCCCCGGCTGCGGGCAGGTTTGCACTGCGAAACACGCTGCTCCGTTCAGCCATGGCCGACCCGGACCACATCGGCACGGATGATGTACGCACGCAGGAGATCAGCGTTTACAACGTGCGTGACGGGGTGGAGCTGCTGAAGGTGCCGTGCGCACCGGCAATGCGCGCCGGGCAGAACTTTGCACTTTCGCCCGACGGCTTGCGTCTGGCTGCTCTGGAAGGCAGCGATCTCAAACTGTACACGCTGCCGCCGCCGAGCAAGGAAGACATGCGCAAGCTGGAGCAGTCGGTGGCTGCCGTGCACAAGCACGACGGAAGCCGTGGTTTGCCGATCGACCAGATTCTGCGGCAGAAACCTTGATTGATCTGGTCAGGCCTCGATGCGGGTCCGGTCAAGCAGAAAGAAGATCGGAACGGCGACGGCAGCATTCACCAGAGCGCGAAGCACCTCGTGAAAGATGCTCATGGTGTGCGCTCCGGCGTCGAGCAAAAGGTGATCGATGGTGAAGAGCAGCAGTGATTGCAGCAGCGAGAGCACAAAGGTGGACAGGATGCGCGTCAGCATGTTCTCGACATCCACTTTCGGGCCGATGGACGAGGCGGCATACCCGACGATGCATTTCGCAATGCCCATAATGCCGATATAGCGATTGCTGGGCAGATCCTGCAGCAAGCCCACGAGTGCGCCGATCAGCGTACCTGCGATGGGGTTGCGACGGGAGATCGCGAAGACGATCACAACAATCAACGGCAGATCGGGAAGAGCGAGTGGCTGCCAGAGCTTTGGCAGGTACGCCGTCAGGAAGACGGCAAGAATCGGGATCAGAACGAGCACGATGAACGGGAAGTGCCGCTCCTCCATCTCGCGCCTCGTCAGCAGAAAGCGTTTTGCCATCAGGGTTGGGGCTCGGCTTTCTTCAACCTGGGCGGTGCCTCGGGACTGTGTTGCGCACCCGGTTGGAGATCCGCCGCGGATGGAGCACTGCCGGGGGAGAAGTGATCGGGATGCACGACAGGGACCGGATGTGGCAAGGCCGCGCCCGGCTGGTTGGCCGTGTCGGCCCCAGGTGGCTTAGGCTGATTGCTGTCGCCTGGTTTCGGTGGCTGGCGCAGGCCCGGCAGGCGTTCGGCGACCACCTCCGAGGCTCTCAGGCCGCCCTCTTCCGAGCCGTTTTCCTGGCCTGCGATCGTGAGCTGACGCGCGACATCGGTGACGATCAGCACCTCTTCCAGCCGGTCCAGGTTGGCGGCTGTACGGATCACGATGGATGCGTACGGCTGATGTTCGGGATCGAGCCCGATGGACTGCACCGTGCCGACCGGCAGTCCGCGCGGAAAAACGCGGTCCCCACCACTGGTGATGACCGGTTCGCCCGGCTTGATCCGCTCGTCGGGGAGAAGCGTGCCGATCTGCGCTGTGCCGTTTGCGCCGCCGCGCAGAACGCCCCGGCTGCGTGTGTTGACCAGGATGACACCAACACCGGAGTTGATGTCGTTGATCAGGAGGACCTGCGAGGAGTCCGGGAAGACATCACGCAGCTTGCCGACAATGCCGTCTGGCGTAATCACCGCCATGTCGGGAAGCAGTCCATTGCTGCGTCCTTTGTCGATGGTGAGAATGTGCGCCTGATCGCCGCCGCCGGTGCCCACGACCTGTGCCGCCACCGTTGCGCCAACGTACTGTTGTTTGAAGGCAAGCAGCCGCTGCAGCCGTTGCCCCTGGCGCGCGTCCTCCGTCAGCGCGGCCTCTCGAAGCCGCAGCTTGTTGATCTCGTACTGAAGATCTTTGTCGTGCTGCCGCACGCGCCGGAGGTCGAGATAACTGTGCCACATCTCACGTAAACCATGTCCGGAGCGAACCAGAACAGTCTCCGCGGGGGTGATACTCCGGGCGGAGATGCCGCGAACGAACTGAACGTGGTGACCGTCTGCGCGCGAAGCGTAGTCTCTCCGGCGCATCTGCGTCGCGAGTGCGACTGCCTGCACCAGCAGAACAGTCAGGAGAAAGAGCAGGCTCTTGTACCGGCTAAAGAACGAATCCATCGCGGCGAGTCACTCGGAGACGTCGGGTGCCTAATCGATTGAGATTTTGCGCAGAAGGCTGAAGTCGGAAAGCATGCGGCCTGTTCCCAGAACTACGGAGGCGAGCGGGTCGTCGGCAATCGAGACGGGCAGACCCGTTTCCTCGCGAATACGGCGGTCCAGATTCTTAATGAGCGCCCCGCCACCGGTGAGCACGATGCCGCGGTCGGAGATGTCGGCGGACAGCTCGGGCGGTGTGCGTTCGAGCGCGACGCGAATGGCATTCATGATGGTGGCAATGCACTCGGCAAGGGACTCGCGGATCTCAGAATCATCGATGGTGATGGTCTTCGGCACGCCCTCGATCAGGTTGCGGCCCTTGATTTCCATGGTGAGCGGCTTATCGAGGGGGAACGCGGAGCCGATTTCGATCTTGATCTGCTCTGCCGTGCGCTCGCCGATGAGCAGGTTGTACTTGCGCTTGAGGAAGTTCATCACTGCCTCGTCCATCTGATTGCCGGCCATGCGAACCGAGCGCGAGTAGACGATGCCGGCAAGCGAAATGACGGCGATATCCGTCGTGCCGCCGCCGATGTCGACGACCATATTGCCGCCTGGCTCGGTGATGGGCAGGCCGGCACCGATGGCCGCGACCATGGCCTGCTCCACGAGGTACACTTCGCTCGCCTTTGCCCGGTAGGCGGAGTCTTCGACAGCACGCTTCTCTACCTGCGTGATCTCCGACGGCACACCGATGATGATGCGTGGATGTACCAGCATCTTGCGGTTGTGTGCCTTCTGAATGAAGTAGTTCAGCATCTTCTCGGTATGGCGGAAGTCGGCGATGACGCCGTCCTTCATGGGCCGGATCGCGATGATGTTGCCGGGTGTGCGCCCCACCATCTCCTTGGCTTCCTTGCCAACCGCCTCAACTTCATTGGTGATCTTGTTGACAGCGATGATGGACGGCTCGTTTACCACGATGCCTTTGCCGTTGGCGTAGACCAGCGTATTTGCCGTGCCGAGGTCGATGGCGAGGTCGTTCGAGAACAACGAGAAGAGCGAGCGCAGGCTGCGCGATCGCGAGGTCCGACCCTGATATCCGTTCTGAGGCATCCGTGCGTTCTTGTCCTGACCTAGGCGTTGCTGCCTATTGTACGGCGGATGCGGCGAAAAACGCCGGCGGCATAGATAGCGAGCGTGGTGCCTCCGTGCCGGCGAAGGAGGAGCCCACATGGAACTGCAAAGAAGAAAGCAGAACCAGGCGTGGCTGCCCGAATCGCCGCTCATGAGGAGGAAGAGTCCCGCTTATCGCCCGCAGTGTATGGCGATGCACACAAGGCGGCGGACCGGCCCATCACGAAAGCGGACGGGTCCAGTCCAACGTCTCGAACACAGCCTTGGGTCCATCCACCGGATTTTGTAGCATGAAGTAGAGAGAAACAGGAGAAAGCATGATTATCGGTGTACCGAAAGAAGTGAAGGATCACGAGAGCCGGGTCGGTATTACGCCGGCCGGTGTGCGTGCCCTGGTGGAGGCTGGGCACGAGGTGCTGGTGCAGACGGGCGCTGGCGACCTTTCCGCATTCCCGGACGATGGGTACCAGGCAGCGGGAGCGGAGATCGTTGGTTCGGCCCATGACACTTGGCGACTTGCGGACATGGTCGTCAAGGTGAAGGAGCCCACTGAGAAGGAGTACACGTACTTTCGCCAGGATCTTGTTCTTTTCACGTACCTGCACCTCGCTCCGCTGCGGGAGCTGACGGACGCGCTGCTGGAGCGCAAGGTGACAGGTATCGCCTATGAAACCGTTCGGGACAGCGCAGGCACACTGCCTCTGCTGACCCCGATGAGCGAGGTTGCAGGCCGCCTAAGCGTGCAGATCGGTGCAGCCTATCTGCAGAAAGAGCACGGTGGGCGCGGCGTTCTTCTGGGCGGTGTTCCGGGTGTGCTGCCCGGGAATGTGGTGATCGTGGGCGGTGGCATTGTCGGCACCAATGCGGCGAAGATGGCGCTGGGTCTCGGGGCAAAGGTCACCATGGTGGACCTGAACCTGAACCGGCTGCGGGAGCTCGACGACATCTTCGGCGGTCGCGTACACACACTGGCCTCAAACAGCTACAACGTGGCCAAAGCAGCCTGCGAGGCAGACCTGCTGATCGGCGGCGTGCTGATCCCCGGCGCAGCGGCACCAAAACTGGTCACCGCGCCCATGATCTCGAAGATGAAGCGCGGAGCCGTGGTGGTGGATGTCGCGATCGACCAGGGTGGGTGCATTGAAACGGCGCGGCCCACCACGCACAGCGATCCCTCCTACGTTGTTGACGGTGTGGTGCACTACTGCGTTACCAACATGCCGGCTGCGGTGCCGAACACGTCTACGCTGGCGCTCACGAACGCCACCTTCCCCTACATCCTGAAGATTGCAAACAAGGGTGCGCGCGTCGCGGTGCGCGAGGACAGCGGACTTGCCGAGGGCGTCAATACCTTTGGTGGGCGGCTGACGTGTGCGCCGGTTGCGCGCTCGCAGGATCGCGAGTGGAAGAAGATCGCGGAACTTCATTAGGGCTGAGCGAGCCAACCTGGACCGCGGCGCTCCTGGGAAGAACCTATAATCGCTCGCAGCAGCAACGAGGGTGGCAATGGAAAGCACACGGCAGCGCAAGATCCTGGTGATCGTCTCGCTCGTTTGCTCCGTTGTCACCCTGCTTGCGCTGCTCGCTTTGAATGCCTTCCGCCTGTCGTCGCTGAATCCGGTGACGACGACGCAGATCGTAGCCTTTGTTGCCATCTCCTTTGTCGCGTCGCTCCTGTTTGTTGCGGCTCTTGTTCTGTTGGTGCGCAACGCTCTCAAGCTGTATGCGGAGCAGCGCAGCCGGGTGCTCGGTGCACGGCTGCGGACACGCATGTTGTGGGGCGCGATTCTGATTTCACTCGTCCCGATTGGGTCGATGTATGTCTTCAGCTACTTATTGCTGAATCGGGCAGTGGACCGCTGGTTCTCGCAGCCTGCGACGCAGCTTCGGGATGACTCCTCCCGGGTAGCACTCGACCTGTCACGCTACGTTGCCGCCAACGCCCGGGCAGAGGCGGAGGCCATTGCAGCATCGCTGCTCGGTGCGAACGGTCGCGCTCCTTCCGATGCCGCCACCATCAACAGGCAGCTTCGCGCACATGAGGCGACCCTCCAGGGCGGCTTTGTCGTGGTCTACCGCGACGCACGTCCTGTCACGCGCTTTCGCGTGCCGGTCCCTCACGATGGCATGGCGCAGATGAGCACGCTGCAGACGCTTGACGGCTCAGCCGGGGAGGCCGACAGCACCAACAGCCGTCCTGTCCGGGGAGCGCTGGACGTGCTGGTTCTGCAAGCGGCCCAGCGGGCCGACGAACCCATCGTGACTGTTGCCGGTGCGGACTACATCATCGGCTCCGCCTGGGTAAAGGGTGACGCGCTGATTGCGACTGCGATGCCGCTGCCCGTCGGCATGTCCGGCACGCTGATCCGCCTGCACCGCTCGGGTGAGCAGTACTGGACACTGTTTCGGCTGCGCCGTCAGGTTCGCACCACCTACATGCTGCTGATGCTGATGATGACAAGCCTCGCGCTGTTCGCATCCAGCTGGCTCGCGCTGCATCTGTCGAAACTGGTGACGCGCCCTGTGGAGGCGCTGGCGGACGCAATGGCAGCCATTGCACACGGGAATTATGACCAGCGCGTCGAAGGATCGGCGACCGAGGAACTCGGCGAACTGGTGCAAAGCTTCAACACGATGGCCGAGGACCTGGAGGGGAGCCGGCGTCTCGCGGAGCGGTCTACCGTGCAACTCTTTGAGGCCAATGTCGAGCTTGAGCTTCGCCGGCGTGAGCTGGAGACGATGCTTCAAACCATTCCCAATGGAGTCGTCATGCTGGACAGCGACGAAAGAGTTCGCGTCGCCAACCGAGCCTTCAGCGAGATGCTCGATCCGGGTGGGCAGCACAGCTTTGTGGGACGGCCTCTGCGCGACACCCTGCCGCAGGAAGAGTTCGAGACGCTTGAACGGCTCCTGCAGCGCAGCCACCGCATGGGAACGGCCTCGTCGGAGATGGAGTTGCACACGCCTGCCGCCGTGCTGCACATTGCTGCCACTGTAGCCCTGCTGGAGAACGAGGCCGGAGGCCAACGCACGGTGACGGGCTATGTTCTCGTCCTGGAGAACGCGACCGAGCTGCTGCACGCGCAGAAGCAGTCTGCCTGGAAGGAGGTAGCCAGGCGAGTGGCGCACGAGATCAAGAATCCGCTGACGCCGATCGCCCTCTCCGCCGAGCAGATTCGCCGCCATATCGGCCGGCTCGGCGAGCAGATCAGTGCAGCCGGGATCGAGTCGCCGTCCATTGCGACCATCCATCGCTCGAGCGAGGTGATCAGCTCTGCCGTGGGAAGCTTGCGCTCGCTGGTGGACCAGTTCTCGTCGCTGGCGGAGTTCCCAAACTCACACCCGCGACCCTCGGAGATCAACGGAATCATCGACGCTACACTCGCCTTCTTCTCTGGGCGGCTTGAGGGCATTCGCGTCGTGCGCGCACTTACACCCGATCTTCCGCCGATCATGGCCGACCCGGAAGCCATCAAACGCGCGCTTTCCAACCTGATCGACAATGCGGCCGAGGCGATGGGCAGCAGCCTCCGGCGTGAGATCCGGATCAGCACCGCGCTCTCCATCGCGGCGCCCGGCATGGTGGAGATTGCCATCGCAGACTCCGGCCCTGGTGTCACAAACGAGATGCGCGAGCGCCTCTTCCTGCCCTATTTCTCCACCAAGCAGCGGGGCACGGGTCTCGGCCTCACGATCGCGGCCAAGATCGTGAGTGAACATCAGGGCAGCATTCGCGTTGAGAAGAATGCGCCGACGGGCGCGCGCTTCATTCTTGAACTCCCGACGGCACCGTCGCACTTAGCCAGTGGGGTGGAAGCGCAGCCCGAGGAGAGCCACGCGTGACTCATGTGCTGATCGTCGATGATGAGGCAGAGATACGCGAGTCTCTTGAGAGCATTCTGCTTGATGAAAGCTACCAGGTCACCTGCAGCGGGTCAGCCGTGGAAGCCCTGGCGCTGATGCGCGATGTGGAGTACGACGTTCTCCTGCTGGATATCTGGCTCCCGGATGGGGATGGACTGGATGTGTTACGACGACTGCGTGAGATGGACCTGAGTGCCATGCCGGAGGTTGTGATCATCTCCGGCCATGGCACGATTGAGGCTGCCGTTCGGGCGACCAAGCTCGGGGCCTACGACTTCCTTGAGAAGCCGCTCTCGCTGGATCGCACCCTGCTTGCGCTGAAGAATGCGTCGGAGGCGCGCAAGCTGAAGCGGGATAACCGTGAGTTTCAGCAGCAGCTGGCGGAGCAGGCCTACCTGACAGGCGAAAGTGTTCCCCTGAAGGCGCTCCGGCAGCAGATCCACCTGATGGCTCCGACGAACGGCCGCGTCCTGATCTACGGCGAATCCGGCACCGGCAAAGAGCGGATAGCGCGCAGCCTGCACGCAGGCAGCCTTCGCAAGGAGCGGGTGTTTGTGGAGCTGAACTGTGCCGCTATCCCGGAAGATTTTATCGAGAGCGAACTTTTTGGCTATCGCAATCACGCCGTTGCCGGCGGTCCGGCGGATAAACGTGGCACCTTCGAGCGGGCGGATGGCGGCACGCTCTTTCTGGATGAGGTTGGCGACATGAGTCTTAAGACGCAGGCCAAGGTTTTGCGCGCGCTCGATGAACAGCGCTTTTATCCCGTCGGCGCGACGCACCCGGTGCACGTGGATGTGCGCGTGATCGCGGCCACGAACAAGAATCTGGAAGAGGAAATCTCCCGCGGTAACTTCCGCGAAGACTTCTTCTATCGCCTGAATGTGATCCCCTTTTTTGTGCCGCCTCTGCGGGATCGCGCGGAGGACATCCCGCTGCTGCTGCAGGAGTTCCTCCAGGAGTTTGGCCGGCAGTACGGGAGGCCGCGCGTTGAGATTGCTGCAGATGCCGCCGCTGCCCTGAAGCAGTACCATTGGCCGGGCAACGTTCGTGAACTGCGCAACCTGGTGGAGCGTGTGCTGATCCTGAACCCGAAGGTGAGGCGCATCGAACGCAAACATCTTCCCGTTCTCGTATACCGTGAGCCAAATCGAGACGGCATGCGCGGCCGCCAGGAGGAGTCCGGTACGCTCTTCGAAGCGCGCGAGGCCTACGAGCGCGACTACATCCTGAAGAAACTGGAAGAGCACAACGGCAACGTCAGCCGCACCGCGGAGGCGCTCGGCCTGGAGCGCAGTCACCTCTACCGCAAGATGCGCGCCCTCAGTGTTGTGCTGAAGGACTGACGAGCCTCTTCTGAGATGGCAGTCGCGGACGCCGTCCGCTTCACAGCATTACGAGACCTGCCCTAGCCCCGGCCGGGCTTGGCTTCGGTCTCTGCCTGGTGCTCTGCCAAGGCCTCAATCTGCCGGCGCCAGTCCAGCTCCTCCACGAAACCTCGGGAGGAGCGCCAGTCCTCGCGAACTTTCACAAACAGCTCCAGGAAGACGCGCGTGCCAAGCAGCGATTCGATCTCCCGCCGTGCCGCCGTGCCGATCTGCTTCAGCATGGCTCCACCCTTGCCGATCAGGATCGCTTTCTGGCCCTCGCGCTCACAATAGATGGCCGCGGCAATCTTCGTCACCGGCAGCTTCGCCACCTCGCCCTTGCGCGGTTTGCGCGCCGGCCCTGGCTCCTCCCATGTCTCCACGGTCACGGCCGAGGCGTACGGCACCTCCTCGCCGGTGTAGAGCAGAATTTTCTCGCGGATCAGTTCTGCTGCCAGAAAACGCTCGGGCTGATCGGTGATCTGTTCGGCAGGGAAGTAGCGCTGACCTTCGGGCAGAAGGCCCACGACCTTCTCGAGCAGCACCTCCAGACCATCCTTTTTAGAAGCTGAGATCAGGACCACCTCCGCAAACGTGCGCCGGGCGGACCAGTGCGAGATCAGCGGCAGAAGCTCCTCCCGCCGCACCAGGTCAATCTTGTTCAATACCAGCAGAACGGGGCAGGTTACGTTGCGCAGAAGGTTCAGGGCAAACTCATCCTCCGCCGCTGATAGTGCCTTTCGATCCGGCTCCGTGCCTTCGGCCGTGACGCGGTTCGGGTTCGGCAGCCGGTGCGTTGCGTCCACAAGAAAGAGCACCAGGTCGCGCGATTCGAGCGCGTCGTGTACCTCCTGCATCATGCGGCGGTCCAGCTGACTACTCGGCTTGTGTACGCCCGGAGTGTCCACCAGCACCACCTGCGCCGCTGACTGCGATGGTTTGGTCTTGCTGCGCTTGCGCGAGGGCACCTCCAGCACGCCCAGGATGCGGGTCCGCGTGGTCTGTGCCTTGTGTGTCACAATCGCAATCTTCTCGCCCAGCAGGGCGTTGAGCAGGGTCGACTTGCCGGCATTCGGTCTGCCGATGATCGAGACGAAGCCGGAGCGGAAAGCCATCTGTCCAGTGTATGCGCCCGGTTCACAGGAGGTGTAGCTAGTCTTCCGTGTCCTCCATCGGTTGCAGCGCTTCGACGCGCACCCGCGTGACCACGCGCGATGTCGAAGAGACTACCTCCAGGCGCAGACCTCCGGTCTGCGTCACCTCGCCAGGCAGCGGAATGTGGCCGGTCAACTCCGAGACGAGACCGCCCACGGTCGTTGCCTCCAGCGTTGCTGGCAGCCGCAGTTGGACCGGCTCGCCGTTTCCGGAGTAGCGCTCGTCCTTGAGCAGATCGCGCAGGCCGGAGAGATCGAGGCTACCCGGGACTACTAGGATGCCCTTACCCTCTCTTGCGACCTGCTCTGCCTCGATCGAGGTCTCATGTTCGTCCTCGATATCGCCCACGATTGCCTCCAGCAGATCCTCGATGGTCACCAGCCCCGCAACCGTGCCGTACTCATCGATCACGATGCGCATGTGCTGCTTCTCCCGCTGCATCTCCCGGAGCAGTTCGCTCACCTTTTTCGGCTCCGGTACAAAAGCGGCGGAGCGCTGAATGTCCCCTACGGTGCGGCGTCCTGCGTCCTCATCGGCAATCTGCAGCAGGTCATGTGCAAATGCGATCCCCGTGATGTTGTCCAGGACGTCCGCGTACACAGGCACACGGGAGAAGGCACTCGCTTCGAGCTTTGCCGTGAACTCCGCGACCGTCATGCTGCTGGACACCGCGAAGATCTCCGGCCTCGGCGTCATGACCTCACGCACCACCATGTCGCCGAACTCCACCACGGACCGCACCAGGTCAGAGTCGCTCTGCTCCAGGATGCCCTCCTCCTGCCCGGCTTCTAGGAGAGCGTTCACGCCCTCATCGGGGTGCTCCGGCTCACGCTCCTCCGCGTGCTCGGCCAGCGACGCGATCGACAGAAACAAGCCCAGCAAAAGGGTAATCGGCAGTACCAGGTAGAACAGACCCTGCCAGAGTGGGCGTATGCGCGATACCCACGCACCGCGTGTTCGCGCGAAAAGCAACTGCGGAATCATGCGGTCGAAGAAGATGATGATGAATGCAAGTTCCAGAATCGTGGTCAGGAGATCCAGCCAGCCGGCTGCTCCCGCGCTCACCCGTAGCAGAAGCCGGCTGCCAAGCACCAGGCCGAGCAGCGCCAGCGACGTTTGCCGAAGAATGGACGACGATAGAGCAATGGAATCGCGGGACAATCCCAGCCTGGGTTCCATGCGTTCTACCCAACTGTCGATGTTGTCCTGATACTGGCGCGCGAGAAACTTGCCCATCTCGCTGTACACGCGGTCGGCGTAGGAGGCCAGTGCCAACACAAGCAGCAAGACGAGGATGAGCAGGGCATGGAGCACGGTCAGCCTTTCACCCGCTTGCGGGGCCGCTGTTCGCTTCGCTCGATCAGCCCGGCTGGCAGCTTCAGTTTGATGCGAAGGCCCGCCTCGTGCGCACGCATTTCTCCGTCATCGGTCTCATGATCCATGCCGGCCAGGTGCAGCACGCCATGCAGAATCAGGATGCGCACTTCCTCGAGCAGCGTGTGCCCCTGGTCCTCAGCCTGTCTCCTCGCTGTTTCTATCGAGATTGCAAGATCGCCCGCGGAGCCGTCCGCGTGCTCGCCCGCGGGAAACGACAGAACATCGGTCGCCTTGTTCTTGCGCCGGAACTCCCGGTTAAGCTCACGCAGGCGATCGTCGCCGGCCAGCAGCACGGTTACCTCACCGGCAAGCCCAGCCGCACGTCTGGCCCGCCCGAGAAATCGCGAGAGCTCCGCCTTGCGCAGGGATGCAAAGAGTTCCGCGCCGCCGGAGCCGCTACTCGGAGGTTCCATCACGATCAACGTCATTCCTTTGCCGCGCTCATCCCTTGCCGCGCGCATACCTTTGCGGCGCGCATTCCTTGCGGCACCCGTTCCTTGCGGCGCGTTTTCCCTGAGGCGCTCAGTCGCCCTGCAACGAGGGAGACCCTGAGGTCTCCCTTGTTGTTATCGTATCGCGGCATCTACTGCATCTTCGGCACAGGCGGCGTGCCGGGCAACGGTGCCGAACCTTCCAGCGAGCTTTCTCCAAGGCCCAGCGAGAGCTGGTGCTGCGTCCGCGTGTGCGTGTCGTAAGCGCGTACGATGCGCTGCACCAGGGTGTGTCGCACCACATCGACATCTTCGAAGTGGCAGAAGCGTACGCCCTCCACACCGTCCAGCACATGCAATGCCTCCAGCAACCCGGATCTCTTCGGGTTCGGGAGATCAATCTGCGTCAGGTCGCCGGTGATGACGGCTTTGCTGTTCATGCCAAGGCGGGTCACGAACATCTTCATCTGCTCGCCTGTGGTGTTCTGCGCCTCATCCATGATGATGAAGGCATCTGAAAGCGTCCGGCCGCGCATAAAGGCGAGCGGTGCCACTTCAATCACGCCCTTCTCGAGCATCTTATCGACGCGGTCCTTCTCCAGCAGATCGTAGAGAGCGTCGTAGAGCGGCCGCAGGTATGGATCCACCTTCTCCTGGAGGGAGCCAGGCAGGAAGCCGAGCCGCTCCCCTGCCTCCACCGCGGGCCGCACGAGGATGATGCGGCTTACCCGCTTCGCCATCAGCGCGGATGCCGCCATGGCGACTGCGAGATAGGTCTTGCCGGTGCCCGCGGGTCCGATGCCGAATGTCATGTCGGCCTGTTCGATCGCCTCAACATACTTCTTCTGGTTGGGCGATCGCGGATTCACCATGCGCTTGATGCCGCCCTGTGAGCGTTGCCGTCCGCTCTCCGCCAGCTGCTTCAGCGTGGACGTGGGATCATTCACCACCAGTTTTACAAGGGCATGCAGCTCCGGCCCACCAAGGGCAAACCCGTTCCGGCGCAGCGTGTCAAAATCGGCAAACATCTGCTCCACTCGCCCGACTGCCTCATCCTGCCCTTTGATCACAAGCGCGTCGGACCGGAGATCGATCGTGACGCCCAGCGTGTCTTCCATCAGTCGAAGATTTTCATCGCGCGTACCGAAGAGGGCCTCGGTGTTGGGAGAGATGTCGAGCGAGCTTTTTACCAAGTTGGCCTATGCCTCCAGGGAAGGTTGGTCGTACAGGATTGTGATGGGGAAGTGGCAGGCTTCGAACCGGAACCCCGCGGGAGCGAGATGGCGGCGTAAAACAATAGGGCGGACTGGCGCAGGGTCACCAAATCGGTTCGAAGTTGGGCAAAGAATAGCGCGGTGCCAATAAGCCGTCAAGCAAAGATCGCGATAACCGCAGCCCGCACCCGGCCGCAATCTGTCTTGCAGGTTAGCGGGCATCTGTTTAGGATAGGAAGGCTGGTGCATGCTTGCGTTCCCGCTGCGCCGTGAGCCGTCGCCGTTTGCTCCAGTATCCGGCCCGGCATCCTGATTGCCCGCGAGGGTCCGAAAGAAGAGTTCATGGCTAATCATGTTTCATCCCTGAAGCGCGCCCGGCAAACCATCGTTAAAGCCGCTGCAAACCGTTCCAATCGCAGCAAGCTCCGCGGCACCCTTCGTCTGATGCGTGAGGCAATCGTCAAGGGCGATGTCGCCGCAGCCCGCGAGCAGTTCCGCTCCACCGTCTCTCTGCTCGATAAGAGCGTGCAGAAGGGCGTTCTGCATGACAACACGGCGTCGCGCTATAAGAGCCGCCTGAACGCCCGCCTGAAGACGCTGGCTACAAAGGCCGCCTAGATCGCATCCCGCGGGCCTGGCGGACCCGTTCTCAAAGCGGATATCCGCTCCTTGTCGAACAGGTTCTCTTTCTCAAGCGGCACACGGCTTCGGCAGTAAACTCAGGCAATGCTTGCAGACGCGCAAACCGCGGCGGTTCTGGACGGTAAAGAGGAGAGAATCTCTCCTGCCAAGCTGGCCGCGGCGCAGTACTTCATCGCGCTCGTGCTCGCAGCCCTGTTCATCGGCCTTTGGCGGCTTCAGGTGCTCGGCTCGGATAATTACCGGGTCCTTGCCGAGGCAAACCGTGTTCGCAAGGTCCCCATGCTTGCGCCGCGTGGCCGTTTGTTTGACCGCGAGGGCCGCTTGCTGGTCGACAACTACTCCTCTGTCACCTGCTTCCTTCTCCGGGAGCAGATCAAGGATCCGGCAGTAGATCTGCCGGTCATCGCCTCCGGCCTGCACCTTTCTATCGAGCAGCTTGAGTACACCCTGCACCACTACCAGTACGCTCCCAAGTACCAGCCCATCCCGCTCAAGCCGGACATCACACCCGACGAGCAGGCGTTCATCGAAGCCCATCGGAATGAGCTTCCCGAGTTGGAGCTTCTGGAAGAGCAGCGCCGGCTCTATCCGCGGGATGGCTTCGCCGCACACCTGATCGGCTACGTTGGCGAGATCTCGGAAAATGACCTGAAACAGACCAAGTACGCCTTCTACGAGCCGGGCGACGTTGTCGGCAAATCTGGCGTGGAACAGGCGTACGACTCTCTGCTGCGCGGCAAAGACGGTTCGCGCGACATGATCGTCAACAGTCACGGCCGCGAGATCGGCAGGCTGGGCGAGGAACTTGCCATTCCCGGCAAGGATCTCCATCTCACGATCGATCTGGATGTTCAGATGGCCGCGGAACGCGCGCTCGACGGTAAAAATGGTGCCATTGTCGCGATGGACCCGCACACCGGTGAAATCCTCGCGATGGTGTCACGTCCCACCTTCGACCCCAACCAGTTCGCCGTGCGCCTTTCGCGTGCGTACTGGAGCGGGATCATCAATGACCCGGAGCATCCGCTGTTGAACAAGGCCATCCAGGCCCAGGTCGCGCCCGGCTCCACCTTCAAGATCATCATGTCCGCGGCGGGCCTGCAGGAGGGCGTCGCTGAGGATCTTCGGGTGAATTGCAGCGGTGGCGCTGACTTCTACGGGCACTACTTTAAATGCGACAAGCGCCACGGTGGCGTCGACATCGATCACGCCATCCCGTGGTCCTGCGACGTGTTCTACTACACACTCGCGCAACGGCTCGGCATCAACACGATCGCGCGTTATGCCACGGCCTTTGGCCTGGGACAGCGCACGGGCATTGATCTGCCGGAGGAAGCATCCGGCACCATACCCTCCGAGCAGTGGGCGATGAAGAATTTTCACCGCAAATGGTACGCAGGCGAGACAATCTCGGTCGGCATCGGCCAGGGCGCGGTGGCGGCAACGCCGTTACAGATGGCACGGGCTCTCTCCGGCATCGCCTCCGGCGGGGCCATGCGGAGACCGCATGTCATTTCGCCTGACCAGGTGCCCGACGATCAACGTGAGGCATTTCTTGAGAGCTTCCCCGGCTCCGGAGATCGATCCGTTCCGCTTGACGCGCGAAACTGGCAGACCATCACCGAGGGCATGGCTGCCACCACCGCGGGCAGCGGCACCGCTTTTGCCTCCCACCTGGAAGGCATCGATTTCGCCGGGAAGACCGGGACCGCGCAGGTGATGAGTCATGATGCCCTGGCGCGCACCAGCAAAGGCAAGAAGACTCAGCCGAACAGCTGGTTCGTCGGCATGGCACCCCGGCGCAATCCAGATATCGTCGTCGGCGTTCTGTGGGAGAACGGCGACTGGGGGTCAAACTCCGCAAAACTGGCCGCCCAGGTCATCAACACATTCGTGGAAAAGCAGCGCAAAAAAGACGGCAATCTCCGCCTCGAGCAGGCCAGCAAACCCGAGCCCGGTCCCGCAGATGCTCCGCCGGAGAGCAGGCCCGAGCCGAAAGCGGAAGATCCCGCTCCCACCGCACAGCGCCTGGAGCCGGTGCCACCGAAGCCAACTCGCACCAGCTACACAGCCCCGTCTCAGCCGGCAGCACCCCTTGCGCAGTAGCACTTCGAGCCCCGCCCGCCTATGACCCGCTTCTCCGCGTACCGCGACTTTGACTGGACACTGCTTGGCTTTGTCCTGCTTATGTCCATCTTCAGCGTCTTCGAGATCTACTCCGCAACTCTGCACACCAAGTTCCACGGCTTCCACACCAAACAGCTTGAGTTCCTGATCGCGGGACTCGTGGTCATGTTTATCGTTTCGCTCATCGACTATCACCGTCTGATCGAGATCGCTCCGTGGGCCTACGGTATCAGTGTTCTCTCGCTCATCGCTGTTCTGGCGGCGGGCCAAAAGGTCCTCGGCGCGCGCCGCTGGATTCGTCTACCCGGTGGTATCCACTTTCAGCCATCGGAATGGGTGAAGCTGGTCCTCATCGTGGCTGTAGCCCGCTACTTCTGGGGGCTGGCGGGAAAGGAGCTGGACTGGAAGGACATCGGCAAAGCTTTTCTTCTGGTCGGCGCGCCAATGCTGCTGGTCCTCAAGCAGCCCGATCTCGGCACCACGCTCACCTACCTGCCGGTGCTGATCGTCGGTCTCTTTCTTGGTGGCATCCGCTGGAAGCAGGCGCTTACGCTGCTCACCTGCGTTCTCGTCGTCGGCGTCGGTATCTGGAAGAGCGGCAAGGTGCTGAAGCCTTATCAGAAGGCCCGCCTCACCAGTTTTCAGCACCCGGAGGACGATCCGAAGGGCAAGGGATATCAGGTGCAGCAATCGCTTATTGCGGTGGGATCGGGCGGCATCTGGGGTAAGGGGGCCACCAAAGGAACCCAGACACAGGGCGACTTTCTTCCGATCCCTTATACCGACTTTATCTTTGCCGCGCTATGCGAGGAGCACGGCTTCGTCGGCGCAGCACTTGTGCTTATTCTGTACTTTCTGATCCTGATCCGTCTGGTCCAGAATGCACAAACCGCGGCGGATGTACCCGGAACGCTGCTCATCATGGGGGTCGCCGCCGTGATGCTCTTTCAGATCGCCGTGAATGTCGGCATGGTGGTCGGCCTCATGCCGGTTACTGGCATTCCGCTGCCGCTGCTCAGTTACGGCGGCTCGTCCGTGCTCTTCAGCTTTCTAGCGCTGGGAATCGTTATGAACGTTCGCATGCGTCGCTTTGTCAATTAGGGACGAGTTTTCTGAAACCATGGCGGAAGCCGAGGCCACCAGCTCCGTCTTCTCGCCCGGAAGACCAAAGATCGGTCTTTCGCCGCTTCGAAGTACCCGAGAACTTCTCAAATCCGTAAAGCTGGCTGGACCGTGCACAGCGCTTAGTGCACAATGAGGGTAGACGTAAGCCTTACCCGGCAAGAGGCCGCACAGGCGAAGTTTCCGCTCAGGATCCGTGCGAGATTCGCCGGAGAGCGGGTCAACAAATTTGAATTTTGATTCAGTCCGCCGGCACCGGCAAAGGCCACCCGCGGTTGAAAGGCTTAGGAAAAGGAAGTTCCGGACGGCAAACGGCCCCGCCTCGACGATGAGGTTGCTCTGGTCACAACATCCGGTTCACCTCCTGTGTTGAGGATGTACTTGCGCGGCTCTTCTCTCGATCTCGGCACACTGTCTCGCGGGCGCTCTCAGCCTGCCCGAGAGCGCCTGTGTGCCTGGGTGCGGTGTGTCTGCGCAGGTATCTCGAATTCCAACGCCGCTTCAGCCCGGAGCGCTTTCTAAGCAGTCAAGCTGCTGGATTGCACGTCCTTTGCCCCTGTCCTGCGGAAGGATAAGAGGGCACATGTCGAAAGAGATCTACATCACAACAACGCCGCACGAGACGCGGCTTGCGATCGTCGAGGAAGAGCAGCTCGCCGAAATCTACTACGAGCGCGAGAACGAGTACACCCTCGCCGGCTCCATTTACAACGGCAAAGTCACGCGTGTTCTTCCGGGTATGCAGTCCGCCTTTGTCGACGTCGGCCTGGAGCGTGATGCTTTTCTATACGTCACGGACTTCATGGAAGAACAGGGTGAATCCGAGGAGTTTGACTCGGACGCTCCGGCCCGGCCACGTCAGGCGCTAACATCGCGTGAGGCATCCTCCGACCCGGCCCCGGTAAATGAGCGGCGCGGCTTCAGCCGCCATGACCGCGGAAGCCGCCGCGAGCCTTCCCGCACCCCTGCCGAGACAGCCGTTCCCGCCGAAACGCTCTCCTTCGACGAACCGATTGCGCCTCATCCCACGGATCTCAGCACAACTGAATCCGAGGGCGAGGGA